>JAJQDG010000034.1 GCA_021202305.1 Candidatus Gastranaerophilales bacterium | reverse complement strand
GTTGAAATTTATTCAGATAAAATTACGGCAAAATACAATGATTTTCAAACATGTGTTTCAACAGAAAATATGGAGCCGGCGAAAAACCCCGAAAAAATGAAAGAAAACTTTATTAAAAGTTTTCAAAAATCAGGCGGAGAAATTTTTTATGCCGAAAATATTTCTTTTTTATGCGGAGATATTCCTTTTATGACATTTTCTGTTTTAAATTCAAAAAGGCGCGAATTGTTTCATAAATTAGAGGAAATAAGTGTATATAAAAGGTCTGAATATAAAAGAAAAGGATACGCAGAATATATTTCTCTGCCGAATGATTACAGGCTGAATATCCATAATAAAAAAGCCTCCGAATTTTATGAAAAATGCGGAATTTTAAATCAAATGCCGTCGGTTGAGAGTTCTTTATCTTTTAAAAATAAAGAACTTATGCGCACAAAGTATTGTATCAGAAAATCGCTTAATATGTGTTTAAAATCGGCAAATACAAACAAAGAAAATCTTTTTCTTGTTGATGAAACGGGAAAAAAATTCCCTCTTAAATTTGATTGCAATCTTTGCGAAATGGCTGTTATCTGCCCCTGATTTAAAGTTTTTCAAGAAAGTCCGAATATGCAGGCAGCAACATATACAATATAAGCTGCAAGCCATGCAAGCAGACATTGAACAAAAATTACAAAAACAGCCCACCTTCGCCCGAGTTCGCGTCTGACCGTTGCAATTGCCGCAACGCAGGGAGTATACAAAAGCGAGAATACCAAAAATACAAACGCGGTAGTTTTTGTAAACAGCTCGGGTAATTTATTTGTATCTCCGCCGAGCAACACCGTTAGAGTTGAAACAACGCTTTCTTTAGCCATAAAACCCGTAATAAATGCCGTGGAAATACGCCAATCATCAATTCCGAGAGGATAAAACAACGGCACCGTAAAATTTCCGATAAGGGCAAGCAGACTTTTTGAAGAATCAGCTACCAGATTAAGTCTTGAATCAAAATTTTGAAGAACCCATATAACAATTGCAGCCAGAAAAATTATCGTAAATGCGCGCGTAACAAAATCTTTCGCTTTAGCATAAATAAGCCGCCAAACATTTTTTGCGGTGGGCATTCTGTAATTGGGCAATTCCATAACAAAAGGAACAGGAGCGCCCTTAAAAGCAAAAAGTTTTAAAAGAAAAATAAATATAAGCCCCGTTATAATTCCCATTGCATAAAGCGCCACTATAACCTGAACCTGATTTTCTTTAAAAAATGCTGCCGTAAAAAGCGCATATATGGGCAATTTAGCACTACAGCTCATAAACGGCGTGAGCATAATTGTCATTTTACGGTCGCGCTCTGAAGGCAGGGTTCTTGTTGCCATAATGGCAGGAACCGAACATCCGAAACCCATTAACATCGGAACAAAACTTCGCCCCGATAAGCCTATTTTTCTTAAAGCTTTATCCATTATAAAAGCAACACGCGCCATATAACCTGAATCTTCCAAAATAGAAAGGAAAAAGAAAAGTACAACTATAATGGGCAAAAAGCTTAAAACAGCGCCGACACCTGCAAAAACACCGTCAATAATAAGAGAATGTACAACCGGATTTAATCCGTATGCCGTGAAAAATGCATCTGTTATATTTGTTACATAATCAATTATGTTGTCTGTTATTAAAGATAAATACGAGCCGACAGAACCAAAAGTTAAATAAAAAATAATCGCCATTATGATTATAAATGTGGGAATTGCAGTATACTTACCCGTCAAAATTCTGTCTGCTTTTTCTGTCAGAAGATGCCCTATTGTTTCTTTCGGCTTTTGCACAAAATTCAAACACAAGCCTTCTATAAAAGTAAAGCGCATATCTGCAAGGGCAGCTTCTTTATCAAGATTTTTATCCGTTTCCATTTCGCTTATTATACGTTTTGCAATATTTATTTCATTTTCATCCAGAGAAAGCAATTCAAACATAGCGCTGTCGCCTTCTGTCAATTTTGTTGCGGCAAAACGCACCGAAACGGAGGCATTCAGCGCATGGTCTTCTATAAGGTGCGCTATTGAATGAATACATCTGTGTACAGGGTCATCCTTGTGGCAAAAATCAGCCCTTTTCGGATGCTCTCGATATCGTGCAACATTCAGAGCATGTTCAATTAATTCTTCTATTCCTTCATTTTTTAAAGCTGAAATAGGAATAACGGGAATGCCAAGCGCGGCTTCAAGTCCGTTTATATCAATATTTCCGCCCGATTGCGTAACTTCATCCATCATATTTAGGGCAATTACCATTGGAATATTTAACTCGATCAATTGTAAAGTCAGATAAAGGTTGCGTTCAATATTTTCAGCATCCACAATGTTTATAATGCCGTTTGGCTTTTCATTTAAAATAAAATTTCTTGTTACTATTTCTTCGTTTGAATACGGAGAAAGTGAATATATCCCCGGTAAATCAGTTACGGTAACGGAAGAATCATTTTTTAATACACCATCGGTTCTCTCCACCGTAACTCCGGGGAAATTACCCACATGACGGTTAGAACCGGTTAATCTGTTAAAAAGAGTGGTTTTTCCTGAATTTTGATTTCCCGCAAGCGCAAAATTAATTGCGCCTTTTATCGGGTTTGTACGCCTTTTATCGGGTTCTGCCGGAGTTTCGCCGATTTTAAGGTGTTCTATGGATTTAAAACGCCTGTTTTCACGCATTTTTATATGGGCATCATGAATATTTGTAATTTTAATTTTTGCAGCATCTTCTTTTCTTAAAGTTAATTCATATCCCCTTAATCTTATTTCAAGGGGATTTCCCATAGGCGCGGTTTTAACAAGCGTAACTTCAACACCGGGGGTAAGCCCCATATCAAGAATATGGCGGCGAAGCGCCCTGTCATCGCAATCAATAGAAGTTATAACGGCATCATGCCCGATTTTTAATTTATCCAGAGTCTGCATTTCAAAAATTATTTTACCACAAGAACTTTAGACAAAATAAAGCCGATTGTTAGTTTTCTTTTAAATGATAAAATAAACTGAGGATGCCTTAAAAATCCAAAAAATTCCACAAATTCAAAAGGAGAAAAAATATGCTGCTTGATAAAATAAACTGCCCGAACGATTTAAAAAAACTTGATATATCAGATTTACCTTTATTATCTGAAGAAATAAGAGATTGCATAGTAAAAAAAGTTAATACCACGGGCGGGCATTTTGCGCCTAATTTGGGCTTTGTGGAAGCAAGCATTGCAATTCATTACGTATTTAATTCACCCGTTGATAAAATTGTTTTTGATGTTTCGCACCAGTGTTATCCGCACAAGATTTTAACGGAAAGAAAAGAAGGTTTTATTAATCCTGATAAATATTTAAAATATACAGGCTACAGCGCGCCCGAAGAATCTTTGCATGATGTTTTTAAAATCGGACACACGTCAACTTCAATAACTCTTGCACTGGGACTTGCAAAAGCAAGAGATTTAAACGGGGAAAATTATAATGTTATCGCGGTTATAGGCGATGGGTCTTTAAGCGGAGGGGAAGCCTTTGAGGGGCTTAACAATGCAGGTGTGCTTAATTCAAATATAATCATTATCGTTAACGATAATGAAATGTCAATTGCGGAAAATCAAGGCGGATTGTACGAAAATCTGAAACTCTTGAGAGAAACCAAAGGCAAATCAGAGTTAAATTTCTTTAAAGCAATGGGATTTGATTATCAATATCTGGAAGAAGGGAATAATACAAAGGCGCTTATTGAGCTTTTTAAAAGCGTAAAAGACATTAATCATCCCGTTATTTTACACATAAAAACTCTAAAAGGAAAGGGCATTTTGGCTGCCGAGCAAAATAAAGAAGCTTTCCACTGGATTGTACCCGGGGGGTTGGATAATTTCGGCAAAGAAAACAATACTTTTATTGAGGACAATAATTCCATAACGCGTGATTTTCTTCTTGAAAAAGCAAAAACAAATAAAAATTTAGTTGCAATAACCGCTGCAACCCCGGGGGCGGTAGGGTTTGATAAAAATTTCCGCCAAAAAATGGGAAAGCAGTATGTAGATGTCGGTATAGCAGAACAGCACGCCGTGGGATTTGCCGCTTCTTTAGCAAAGGGCGGCGCAAAACCTGTTTTGTTTATTTTAAGTTCTTTTGTTCAAAGGGCTTATGATCAACTGTCGCAAGATTTAGCGCTGAATAAGGCGCCCGCAGTGCTTCTTATTAACTGGTGCGGAATTTCAGGGCAGGATGCAACACACCTCGGCGTTTTTGATATACCTCTTATAAGCAATATACCAAATATCGTGTATCTGGCGCCTTCCAACAGGGAAGAATACTTGAAAATGCTTGATTTTTCAATTAATCAAACAGAATTTCCTGTTGCAATAAGAGTTCCGCTTACAACATTAATGCCCGAAGGCAAAGAAGATAATACCGATTATTCGATATTAAATAAATTCAAGACAGTTCAAAAGGGCGCTAAAGTTGCAATAATAGGCGCGGGCGATTTTGTAAGGCTTGCCGTTGAAACTTCCAAACTGTTAAAAGAGCAAACGGACATTGAGCCTACTATCATAAACCCTTGTTTTTTATCGGGACTTGATACAGATTTATTGGATGAACTTAAAAAAGATACAAAACTCGTTGTTACTCTTGAAAACGGCGTTTTATCAGGCGGCTTCGGCGAAAAAATTTCAGCCTATTACGGCAGCTCGAATATAAAAGTACTTAATTTTGGCGCACAAAAAGAATTCACGGATAGAATAAGCCCCGATGAATTGTATAAAAAATGGCGCCTTAGAGCGGATTTAATCACCGAAGATATTAAACAGGCGCTAAAAAGCTGATATTTGAAGATATAAAGAGCAAAATTTATGCAGGGGCAAAATTTTTATATCAAATATTTGTGGTAACATTAAAAATATGGCAGTCAAAGAATTAACAACAGGAAACCCTTTAAAATTAATATTTTTGTTTATGCTGCCCATGTTTTTCGGGAACATGTTTCAGCAATTTTATAACCTTATTGATGCGCTTATCGTAGGACGCACGGTGGGTATCGGCGCACTTGCATCGGTTGGGGCTACAGGGCCTGTAATTATGCTTGTTATAAGCTTTGTTTTCGCATCAACACAGGGTTTTACCGTTATTACCGCACAGAAATTCGGCGCCAGAGATTATGATATGTTAAAAAAATCGGTGTCTGCCTCTTTTATATTATCTATACTGTTAACAATAATAATGACTGCAATATCTTTGCCTTTTACAAAACAAATACTTTATTTTTTGCGTACGCCGCAGGATATATTATCAAATGCTGAAATTTATCTTTTTATAATGTTTGCGGGCATTTTTGCAACAGTATTCTATAATTTATCTTCTAATATAATAAGGGCGCTTGGCGACAGCAAAACTCCTTTATATTTTTTAATTTTTGCATCTTTTCTAAATATATTTCTGGATTTGGTTTTTATATTAAAGTTTAAAATGGGCGTTATGGGTGCAGGGCTTGCAACTGTCGTATCTCAAGGAATTTCGACCGTTCTTTGTCTTATATTCATGTTTAAACATTTTCCGATTTTAAAATTAAAAAAAGAAGATTGGAAAGTTTCAAAAGATTTTTTCTATGAGCATTTAAGAATAGGAATTCCAATGGGATTTCAAATGTCAATTCTTACAATAGGAATTATTGCCGTTCAATACGTATTGAACGGTTTTGGCTCAATTGCAGTTGCCGCATTTACAACCGCAGTGCGCGTTGACCAGCTTGTTTCGCAGAGCTTGCTTGCGCTCGGGGCAGCTATGGCAACATACACAGCTCAAAATATCGGCGCCAACAAAATAGAAAGGGTCAGAAAAGGCGCCCATGCAGCCTTATTTATTGCATTTATCATAAGCGTTATTTGCGCTGTATTTTTAATAACCTTGGGCAAATCCGCCGTTGCACTATTTATGGATGTACCGAATGAAGAAGTTATCAGGCTTGCAATGCAATATCTGCATATTATAATGGTGTGCTTTTTCTTTCTCGGCGCACTGCTTATTTACAGAAATATTCTGCAAGGAATCGGAAACGTTTTTGCCCCCTTGCTTTCAGGGGTTGCGGAACTTATTGCAAGAATATTTGCCGCGTTTGTTCTGGGGCATTATTTTGGATATACAGGTGTTTGCCTTGCCCCGCCTTTTGCGTGGATTGTAGCCGCAATAGTGCTTTATTTGGGATACAAAATAAGCCTGACAAATAAAATTAAAAAATGCCGGGGCGCCAATACTTAAAAAAACAAAAAAATCGGGATACTGCCCCGATTTTTCACTTTTGAGCCTGCAAGAAAAATCTTAATTTTTTTGCATTCTCTTTTTAAAACAAACTTAAACTACATAAGACCCAAAACTTTTTTGTACCAGCTGAATGTTTCGAGTTCTACGCCATTGAACGTAGTTTTTAAACATTGCTGTTTTAAATAATTTTGAAATTCATCATTGAATTTTGATTTAATGGGTGACTTTACTTTTAATTTTTCTGCCAATGCAACCATGCGGACGCCCCCTTCCTTTAACAACAGCATTCACAATTATATGAACAACACCATACAATTATTATATCACACATTTTAAGATATTGAAACAGTATAAATAAAAAAATTTGCTATTTTATGCGAAAAATATAAAATTTTAATTGTAAATTTTTGTAAATACCGCACCATTATTGCAAAATTCGCTATTCTGTGTGTATAATAATATTTCGGAGGATTTTAAGTTTGATTTTATACGAAACAAAATTCCTAACCCTAAAAGCTGCTATGCGCAAGGGTTTACCTGATTGGATATATGTTACCCGTCCAAATGCCAAAAATGTAGTCGTAATTTTGCCTGTTATTGAAACCGGAAACAACCATGACATTTTATTTTTAAAAACAAAACGTCCGCCATTAATCGAAGAAAAAACCGCAAATTTTTGTATTGAATTTCCGGCAGGGCTTGTAGGAGATGAACACCCGGCAGAAACTACTGAAAATGCGCTATACAAAGAGCTTTTAGAAGAAACGGGGCACAAAGCCGAAAGCTTTGAAATATGCGCAGAAAAAGTTTCAAGTTCGGCAGGGCTTACAAATGAAACATATACTATTGCAATTGCACATATAAAAGATAAAACGCTAAAAGCACGTCCCGTAAGCGATAATGGAGTTATACATGAAAGAATGTATGTGCAGAAAAATGAAATTAAAGATTTTCTTTATTATGCTCAAAGCGAAGGGTGTGCTA
>JAJQDG010000178.1 GCA_021202305.1 Candidatus Gastranaerophilales bacterium | reverse complement strand
GGCTAATTTTGCGTCAAAAAGATATAGTATATTCTATGAGAAAATATCTGCTTTTAGCCATGCTTCTTTTTATATGCTATGCGTCTTATTGCGCAAATTACAATGTAAGCGAAGTAAATGAACAATTAAAAAAGTGTCATATTGAGCAAACTTCGCAATGTTATTTGAAACTTTATCAAAAATACAATTTGCCGATTATCAGATATTGCTATGCTCAGGCTCTTGCTAATGAAAAACAAATTATAAAAGCAAAAAGCATTTTAAGAGAAATAATTCAAAGCACAGACAGTAAATCAAATGCCTACATACTGTCAAGTAAAAAATTGCAGGAATTAAATGCTCTTTCAAAAGATATGTATCATGCAAGAGGTCAAGACAGGGGGGATTATTATAATGAACTTAAAGATGTTATAAAATGGCAAAATCCCGCTTCAATTAAGGTTTATTTCAAAGGAAAAACCGGAAAAGAATCTATATTAAAAAATGCTTTTGCAATTTGGGACAGAAGTCAGGGAAATGTCAGATTTATAACGGTATATAATGAAAATCAAGCGGATATAACCTGCACATATACAGAAAGATTAGACGGTAATAAAGCGGGAATTACGCACTATGAATATATTACAAATACTAAAACAAATAAAAAATATTTTAAAAAAGCCCGGATAAAAATTTCTTTAAACAGGCCGGGGCAAGGCGGGCTGTACACTAATTCCGAGCTTTTATCAATTACTTTGCATGAAATCGGGCATGCCGTAGGCATAGCTTCTCACAGTGATAATATTAACGATATTATGTACTATTCAACTCAAAGTTACAGAAACGCAACGCTTTCGCACAGGGATATTAATACGGTAAGAAAAATTTATGCGCAATAAAATAAATTTTTTGCGCGGTCATGAACACGGATTTTTTGCAAGCTCCGCCCTGATAAAATAATTAGTGTACGTAATACTCTATTAGCCGGTTTTCCTATTTTTAAAAATAAAACTTGACATATGTAATAGTTTGTTTTAGTATTACAAATGTGGAGGAAAAGTAATGATTCAACCTATCATAACAGCAAATCAAGCAATTGCAGGTAAAACAAGGGTAACTTCCCCTGTAGGTTTCAACGGCACCCGGAAAACTTCAAGCAGCTATCTTGAAAGCACACCTGCAAAAACAGACCTTTCTCAAAAGGGCGAAAAGCTTGATGTAAACTGCGAAGGCTGTCGCATTCATTCATTAAACGGCAACAAAGTAAATTATTTCGCATAAGTTTTAGCATTTTAGTGCATTAACAGGCTTTTTATATTTATTTGTTTTTGTGCTATCTTCTTTTTATGTTCACGGGCTTAATTGAAGATGTAGCAAAAGTTGTTAAATCCGCTGAAAGCGGAGGCGGTTTGGCGCTTTCTGTTGAGTGTAATTTAAACACTGATGAAATTAATATAGGCGATTCCATTTCGATAGATGGGGCATGCAGGACCGTTATAAATAAAAACGGCAAAATCCTTGATTTTTTTACGATGAATGAAACCCTGAAATGCATTGCTCCTTTTTCCGAATTTGTAAACATGGAACGCGCAATGCGTTTAAGTTCCCGCCTTGACGGTCATCTGGTTTCAGGGCATGTTGATACAAATGCAAAAATAGCCGTGATAAAAAAAGACGGTTATGCAAAAATTTTCGGTTTTGAGTGCGATACAACACTTATTGCATTGAAAGGCTCAATAGCAATAAACGGCGTAAGCCTGACCGTGTGCAATGCAGAAAAAAATTATTTTGAAGTTTCGGTTTTGCCTGAAACTTTAAATAAAACAAATCTTCAATATTTGCGCCGTTTCGATTTGGTTAATGTAGAATATGATATGATAGCCAAATACATTTATAAATTTAACGCGCCAAAAAAAGAAATCACCCGTGAATTTTTAATTGAAAACGGCTTTTAAGGGAAGGAACAATAATGTTTAACACAATTAAAGAAGCAATTGAAGAATTTAGGGCAAAACGCCCGATTATTGTTGCAGATGATGAAAATCGCGAAAACGAAGGTGATTTAATAATTCCTGCTCAATATGCTTCGCCTGAAATAATAAATTTTATGGCGCTGAATTGCCGCGGACTTATTTGTCAGGCAATTACAGGTGAAATTGCAGACAGATTGGGCATAACGCCTATGGTTGAACATAATACCGATATAAAGGGTACAAATTTTACTCAATCTGTTGATGCAGACCCTAAATTCGGCACAACAACCGGAATTTCCGCATTTGACAGAGCAAAAACCGTAAGTGTTATAATTGACCGGAATACAAAACCGGCAGACCTTCGCCGCCCGGGGCATATATTTCCTTTGATTGCAAAAGAAGGCGGTGTTTTAAAACGTGCGGGGCATACAGAAACGGCCGTGGATCTGGCAAAATTAGCGGGGCTTATTCCATCCGGCGTTATATGTGAGATTATGAATGAAAACGGTACAATGGCAAGACGGGATGAACTTTTTGAATTTGCAAAAAAACACAATATTAAAATGATTACCGTTGCGGATTTAATTGAATACCGTCTGGGGTTTGAAAGACACGTTAAAAGAATGGTTCAAACACCGCTGCCTACTGAATTCGGGCAATTTGAAATTTACGGGTACATAGATGAATTAACGGGTGTTGAACATGTTGCGCTTGTAAAAGATGACGGCACTGATAAAATTCCGCTTGTCAGAATGCATTCCGAATGTTTAACCGGCGATATTTTTCACAGTTTAAAATGCGACTGCAATCAGCAATTAATTGATTCTTTAAAAATGATTTCAAATTACGGCAAGGGCGCGCTTGTATATATTCGCGACCATGAAGGGCGCGGGATAGGGCTTATAAACAAATTAAAAACTTACAAATTGCAGGATATGGGGCAGGACACGGTTGATGCAAATATAACTCTTGGTTTTAAATCAGATTTAAGAAATTACGGTACCGGCGCACAAATTCTTTTGGATATAGGGTATCGGGAATTTAATCTGATTACAAATAATCCTAAAAAAATAGTCGCTCTGACAGGATACGGGCTTGTAATGAAAGAAAGAGTTGCAATCCCCCCTAAAATCAATAAATATAATGAAAAATATATCCAAACAAAAATTGAGCGCATGGAGCATTTGTATAAAGATGTAAATAATGAAGCCCTATGTGCTGTCTTTGAAAAAAGTTTGTGATATAATATGCACAAATTAAGGAATTACAATGTATCAAACGGAAGTTTTAACCGAAAAATATTTTAAAATTTTCATGGGCGCGTACAATGATTTTCGTGTAAATTGCGCCAAATTATACCGTTTTGAACTTGAACCGTTGAATTATGACGATTTTCTTGAATATTTTAACAAAGATATCATAAAGTGTATTATTTTGCTTGAAGGTGCTATTCCAACGGCGTTTCTGGCATATTCAAAAGCGCAGGAAAATTCAATTGAGCTTTATGTTATTCACTGTCTTGGCGATGAAAATTTAAATGAGAAGAAAAAGCTCCTTTTACAAGCTTTTTTGGATGAAACGAAAGAATACAGAAAAACATCTCTGGTCAGCTATCCTATGCTTGGCATTCAGGAAAATTTTAAAGATATTGCAGGCGATTTCGGGTTTAAATTTGTAAATCTTGCAGTGTTGGATTTTCCGATTACAGATAAAAAAGAAACCCGCGCGCTTGAAAAAATACGTTTTACGGAGCTTCCTATCGGGTATAAAATTGTTTCTTACCGCGATGTTTTTAAAGAAGGGCTTAGAAATTGTATTTTCAAGGCTTTTGAAAATACGTCCGATATAAATTTTGACCCTCGATTTAAAACATTAAAAGGCGCGGATGACATTACAAACAAAATTACCGAGGAGATATACGGCAAATTTTTACCCTCATCAAGCAAGATTTTGCTCTATGAAAATGAAGTTGTCGGCTTTTGTCTTGCAAATATAACCGGTATTCATATCGCAAATATTCCGCTTGTGGGAATTGTACAGGAACACCGCGGACTCGGGCTTTCTGAAGTAATGTTAAAGCTTGCCGTAGAGGATATTATTAAATTAAATAAGCAAGGGCTTATAAACGTGGATGTATTAAACGTAAGCACAGATTATGATAATACGCCTGCCGTTAAAATGTATGAACAAATGGGCTTTAAGCTTACATATACGTATCCGCAGGCTTATTTGCCCGAATCGCAGTCTTAACAAGGAGAGAATTAGATGCAGGATAAAGAATTTTTGATGATACCCGGGCCCACACCCGTTCCGCAAAGCGTGCTTCTGGCGCTTGCAAAACATCCGATAGGACACAGAAGCAAGGAATTTTCCACAATTTTAAGGCGCGTTGAAGAAGGTTTAAAATGGGTTTTTCAAACTAAATACGATGTCCATATTTATACATCCTCAGGCACGGGTGCAATGTGTTCCGCCATGGGAAATTTAGTTAATGAAGGCGATAGGGTTCTTTGTCTTATAATAGGAAATTTCGGGCGCAGGTGGGCAAAAATTGCAAAATCAAGGGGTGCTGATGTAATTGAGCTGGAAGTTCCCTACGGAAAAGCAATTGACCCTTGCGATTTAGAAAAAGTTTTAAAAGAAAATGATAATATCAAAATAGTTACAATGACCCATAATGAAACCTCAACAGGTGTTACAAACCCTGTTAAGGAATTAGTTAAACTCGTGAAAAATTACGGCGCCCTGAGCGTTGTTGACGGCATAACTTCTCTTGGAGCAATAAATTGTCCTATGGATGAATGGGGAATAGATGTACTTGTTTCGGGTTCGCAAAAAGGGTTTATGATTCCCCCGGGGCTTGCATTTTTGGCTGCAAACGACAGGGCATTTGAAATGCATAAACAATGTAAGTATCCTGATTTTTATTTCAATTGGACAGATTATAAAAAGAATTTGGATAAAGACACAACCCCCTGGACTCCTGCCGTAAATCTTGTTGTCGCGCTGGATGAAGCGCTTTCAATAATGAAACAAACGGGCTTAAATGAAATATTTGAACTGCACAAATCAAATGCAAAGCTTTTGCGCGAAGGCTTAAAAGATATGGGGCTGAAACTTTTTGTGGAAGATGAAAATATTGCAAGCTATGCAATTACATCGGTTTTACCGCCTGAAGGGGTTTTGGTACCTGATATAAGAAGAGTTATGAAAGAAAAATACGATATTACGGTTGCAAACGGTCAAAACGACCTCAAGGACAAAATTTTCAGAATGGGTACTCTGGGCTTTGTTTCAAGGCGCGATGTTTTGACGGCGCTTGCATCTTTAAAGGAAACAATAGAGGGATTAAAAAAATGAGGGTTTTGATAACCGATAAAATAAACGAAAGTGCGAAAGATATTATTTCTTCCGTTGCAGAAGTGGATATCCTTCCTACCATGGAAGAAGATGAGCTTGTTAAAATAATCGGTGCGTATGATGCGCTGTTGGTTCGTTCTCAAACAAAAGTTACCGCAAAAATTATAGAAGCTTCCGTTAATATGAAAATAATCGGACGTGCAGGAGTAGGGGTAGATAATATAGACCTTGATGCGGCAACTAAAAAAGGCATTATTGTTGTAAATTCTCCGGACGGCAACACAAATGCGGCAGCGGAACACACTTTAGCGCTGATGATGTCATTAAGCAGAAATATTCCTTCTGCGGATTTTTCAGTTAAGCAAGGGTTATGGGAAAGGTCAAAATTTACCGGAGTTGAAGTTTTTAATAAAACGCTCGGCATAATCGGTTTTGGTAAAATAGGGCAGCACGTAGCGCGCGCAGCACTTGCAATGGGCATGAATTTAGTTGTTAATGATCCTTATGCCACAAAAGAATATGTAGAAAAATTCGGCGGCAAATATATCGAACATCTGGATGATTTTTGGGCAATTCCTGATTTCATAACGGTTCATACGCCAAAAACAAAAGAAACCGCTTCTCTTATAAGCACAAATTCAATTAACAGAATGAAAAAAGGTGTGCGTATCATAAATTGCGCCCGCGGGGGCATTGTAGATGAAGCCGCGCTTGTATCAGCCATAGAAAGCGGGCAGGTGGCAGGCGCTGCAATTGATGTTTATGAAGATGAAAAAAATATTCAAAATTCCCCTCTTTTGAAGCTGGGCAATAAAGTTGTCTTAACTCCTCATCTGGGTGCAAGTACCAGTGAAGCGCAAATTAACGTTGCGCTTGATGTTGCATCTCAAGTAAAAGAGGTTTTATCGGGCGGGGATGCGGCTTCCGCGGTGAATATTCCGGCATTAAAACCCCAAATTTTGGAGCCGGTCAAAGATTATATGCCTTTGTCTGAAGCTATCGCAAAAATTGCTTCGCAAACTTTAACCGGAAACTTGAGAAAAATAGATATTGAAGTGAAAGGAAACCTTGCGGGACTTGATGTTTCGCCGCTTTCTGTTGCGGTTTTAAAAGGGGTTTTATCTTCTAATATGCTCGGCGTCAATTATGTCAATGCGCCTTTTATTGCAAAGCAGCGCGGCATTAATGTTACAGTTAAAAAATCCGAACAGACAACGGATTATACAGGCTCCATATCCGTTAAATTGGAAGGTGATAAATCCTGTGTTGAAGTTGCAGGCGCCCTTATAGCGCCGCATGTTGAGAGAATTGTCAAACTTGATAATTATATAACATCAATTGAACCTGATAAATTCATGCTTTTAATTCCGCATAAAAATAAGCCTAATATGATTGGTCAGGCAGCTTCGGTTTTGGGCGCAGATAATGTTAATATCTCAAAAATGCAAGTCGCGCAAAAACATGATTCAAATGATGACATCAGCTTAATGATAATCAATACCGATGACGTTGTTGAAAGTGATACTCTTGATAAAATAAGCAAAATTGAAGGAGTTATTGAACCTAAATTTATTAAGCTTTAATAAATTATTTTGTTTCAGGATAATCCAAACTGCCGTCTGCCAATTAATAAATCAATAAATGCAGCTGCATAGTCAGGGCGCTTTAAGTTTTGCTCTCAATAAAGCACTGCACTGCAGCCATGCAAAAACTCTCTGCCAAAAAATCGGCTGAATGACAGGTTTTTAAAGGCAGTTGCCGTCCTTTTCCTGTCATTAACAGGGCGGCACTCGCATGCCGCTTCCATTTGGAAATAAGCTTATCGGCTGCGGGCATTTGCTCTGCTCTTAAAACGGGAATAAGTTCATCGGCTGCGGAAGCGGGAGCGGCAAGCCGCTCATTTCCGCAGCCGATAAGTAAGCTTGCCGCTCCTGCATTTTGTTTTTTAAAACATCCTTTTTGT
>JAJQDG010000234.1 GCA_021202305.1 Candidatus Gastranaerophilales bacterium | reverse complement strand
AAATAAAACCGCGGATGCTTATATTGAAAAACGTTCAATTTTAAGAAAAGAACTTGATAATGAAAAAGATGCGGAAAACTCCATTTTAAAAGAAAAATTGGGGCTTGAATCGCGCCTTGAATTTTTAAATAACGAATTAAAAAGTGCGATAATCGCCAGAGATAATATTCTAAAAGGGCAGAAAACTTTTAATGACGACAAAGACCGTCTTGAACTTTTAATTGAAAAATTAAATAAGGAAATGGAAGATACAAAACTTCTTTTAAAGTTAACTTTTGAAAGCCTTGATAAAACCAAAAATGAGCTTACGGAAAGCGCTCACAACATAAGACTTTCAACGGGAAAAATATCCGAGCTTGAAGCTAATATGCGCGCTTTTAAAATGTACGGACTGGGCGCAGGTGTTGAAACAGTTATGCAAAGCGGTTTAAAAGGGGTGCATGCCCCGTTGTCGGAACTCCTTGAGGTTGAAGCCGAATATCAAGAAGCTTTAAGCGAGGCTCTGGGAGGCAGAAGCCGGTTTATTGTCGTTGAAAATGAACATGTGGCATCGCAAGCTGTTGAAATGCTTAAATCTCTGGGGCGCGACAGAGCTACATTTCTTCCTTTGAATAAATTGAAACCCGCGCCTTCAAAACTTTCTCTGCCAAAGGAAAAAGGCGTATTGGATTTTGTCATAAACCTCATTGATTTCGATGATAAATATTTGAATGCCTTTTATTTTGCACTGGGCGAAACCATTGCCGTAGATAACATGGAAACCGCTAAAAAACTTATGGGCAAATACAGAATAGTTACATTAGACGGTGAAATTTTTGAAAAATCAGGTGCAATAACAGGCGGTGCAAAAAGAAAAAGTACAGCAATGTTTTCAAAAGCGGATGATAAAGAGCTTTCGCTTTATAAAAAAAGACTCGGTGATTTTGAAAAAAAATATACGGAGCTTGAAAATAAAAAAAGTGAACTTGAAAACCGTCTTGAAAAAATACGCACAGAATTTTCAAACGCTTCTAATTCATATAACGGCGCCAAAATTGAACTTAATGCGCTTTTAAAGGCAAATGAAAAATCAAACGAACTTTTATCCGTGAATGAAACAAAAATTAAAGAAACAGAACCCGAAATAAAAACAATTAATTCCAAATTGGATAAATTGGAAGAAAAACATGTAATTCTTCTTGAAAAAACAGCTTCTCTGCAAGATGAAATTCAAGAGGTGGAAAAATTTATAGACGAAGGCGAGCTGAACAAATTAAAAGAACTTACAAAAGATACGGATAATGAAATTAAGCAGATTGAAAAATCAATTATGAACGTAGAAAATGAAATTTTGCGCGATAATCAAACCATTGCTTTTTATGATGCGACGATTACCCAGAAAGAAGCCGATATAAGCAAATTGCAGGCTGATAACATTGAGCTTTGCGCCGACAAAGAAAAATTTTCAGGCGAGATTAAACTTTTAGAAAAAGTTTTAATTGAACTTGAAGAAGAAATTCAAAAACTCGGCAAAAATTTAAATGAACTGCAAAATTTAAGAGATGATATTCAAAACAAACTTATAGATCTACAAAACGGCAAAAATGTTATTTTAAATGAAATTGAACGCATAAAAGAACAAATTGAAAGTGCAAAAACAAGAAGAAACGAAATTGAACCTCAATTCAAAGAAGTATATGAAGAATTAAAATCAAAAGGCATTGATATAAATTCCATACAAACAGAAGAAATGACAATTGAAGAAATCAATGCAAAAATCCAGCGCTTGCAAAAGAAAATGGATGAATTAGGGCTTGTCAACATGAGGGCAATAGAAACCTATGATGAGGTTGCTGCCAAACAAAATGAATTAAAAGAAAAACTAAACACCCTTGAAAAAGAAAAAACTGAAATACAAAACAGAATGACAGGATACGAAACACTAAAAAAAGAAACATTCCTTACCACATTTAACGCGGTAAATAAATATTTCAGCGAAATTTTCACAGATTTAACAGACGGCAATGGCAGGCTTGTCCTTGAAAATCCGGAAAATCCATTTATGGGCGGGCTTACGGTTGAGGGGCAGCAAAAAGATAAGAAAAAACAAAAGCTTGCAGGCATGTCGGGCGGCGAAAAAACTCTTATGGCGCTGTCATTAGTGTTTGCGGTGCAAAGACATCTTCCTTCGCCTTTTTATGCACTTGATGAAGTTGATGCCGCACTTGACGGATTTAATGTAGAGCGAATTGCAAGAATGATAACAAAACAATCCGAAAAAACTCAATTTATAGTAATCAGCCAGAGGTCGCAAATGGTTGAATCAGCGGATAGAATAATCGGTGTAACTCAAAAAGATAAAGGTGTTACAAAAATCAGCGGAATAAAATTAAATAAACAGGAAGCATTGGCAGTATGAACAACTTAGCAGATTTTTACATGCAGGATAATAAAAATTTACTCAAAGATATGGGAATTTATAACCAGGGTTTTGAAGTTGAAATGATATCAACCTTTACCGACACTCTTAAAAGCCCGACGGATGCCATTGAAATTATAGTTGATATGGCAAAAACAGGGCGCATTGACCCGTGGAACATAGATATAGTCAAAGTATATGATGAATATATGAAAAAACTTGCGGAATTAAATGCGCAGAATAATTTAAAATTTGTAGGCAGAGCGTTTTTATTTGCCTCAATTCTGCTTAATTTAAAATCTAAAGTATTAAACGGGCTGAGCCTTGCGGATTTTGAACCCTCCTATGATGATAATGACATTTATGAAAATGATATGGTTTTTGAAGAAGAAGTGAAAACTTCTTTTACAAATGTTATTTCATTTGATGAAGTCTTACAGAGAAGAACAAGCACGAAATTAAACCATACCCGCGCAATTACCTTGAATGACCTTATCCGCCATCTTGAATTTTATGAAGAAATTGAACGCAAACGCGCAATTAAAAATACTCTTATGCGCAAAGAAAAACGCGGTAAAAATTATTCAAAATTAACAACTAATGATATTTTAGACATGACTCAGGATGAATATATCGAAGAACTTGTTGATAAAATGGATCAAAATTTAACTAAAATACTGGAAAAAGAAGAAAAAATAGAGCTTTCGGAATTGAGAGTTATCGGTTTTTCAAAACCGGCAGCCTATATTGCCGTTCTTTTTCTTTGTTCAAGAGGAAAATACGATATAGAACAAAAAGAGTTTTACGGCGATTTATTTGTAAAATTGCCAAAGGAAATAACCAATGCCGGATGAAAATTTAAAATCTAAAGTTGAAGCCGTTTTGTTTGTAACTGCAAAAGCAATGCAGCCTGCAGAAATTGCAGACATTTTAAAAACAGGAGTGGATGAAGTTGAAAATGCCCTTTTGGATTTGGTTTTTGATTATTCCTCACGCGAAGGCGCGCTTGAAATTGATGATGAGGACGGGTATATTATTCAAGTTAAAGCGCAGCACCTTGATATTGTTGAAAAACTTTGCCCCGTTGAATTAAAACCCGCAGTTGTGAAAACTTTAACCGTTATTGCCCTAAAAGAACCAATCCGCCAGAGCGAATTAAAGGAACTCCGCTCAAATGCATACGAACATGTTCAAGAACTATTGGAAAAAGGACTTATTTCAAGAACTAAAGATAAAAACGGGCGTTCATATAATCTTAAAACCACTCAAAAATTTGCCGAATATTTTAAGTTAAAAGGTGATGTTAAAACTCTTTCCAAACTTTTAGAGCGTACAAAAGAACTTAAAGACGCATAAATTCTTTTAAAAGAAATTATTGCACATAAGCTTTGTTTGTACTATAAATGAATTGCAGTATTACTTTAAGAAGGAGTTAAAACTATGGTAAATGTTGCAATTAACGGCTTTGGAAGAATCGGCAGAAACACTCTCCGCGCCGCTATTAAAGAAGGTATTTATGACAAAATTAATTATGTAGCTATCAATGACCCCGGGCTGAAACCGGCTGATGCCGCAAGGCTTTTCAAATATGATTCCGTTATGGGCAAATTTGAAGGCGAAGTTGAAGCTTATGAAGAAGGCATTATTGTAAACGGCAAAAAAATCAAATTCTATTCCGAAAAAGATCCAGCACAGCTCCCCTGGAAAGATTTAGGCGTTGAAGTTGTTGTTGAATCAACAGGTTTCTTTACGGATGCCGAAAAAGCAAAAGCTCACATCACCGCAGGCGCAAAGAAAGTTATCATTTCAGCACCCGCTACAAATGAAGATATTACAATTGTGCTGGGCGTAAACGATAATATGTACGACCCTTCCAAACACAACGTAATTTCAATGGCTTCTTGCACAACAAACTGTTTAGCACCCGTTGCAAAAGTTATTAAAGAAAATTTTGGTATCGTAAAAGGTTTAATGACAACCGTTCACTCTTATACGGGCGATCAGAGAATTTTGGATGCAGGTCATAAAGACCCCCGCAGGGCTCGTGCAGGCGCTTTAAACATTGTTCCTACAAAAACAGGTGCCGCAAAGGCTGTTGCCCTTGTAATTCCCGAATTAAAAGGCAAATTGGACGGCTTTGCAATGAGAGTTCCTACACCGGATGTTTCACTTGTTGATGTTGTATTTGAAACGGAAAAGAAAGTTTCTGTTGAAGAAGTTAACGCTGCTCTCAAAAAAGGTGCAGATGGACATGTTCTTTGCTATACGGAAGAACCCCTTGTATCTTCGGATTATATAGGTACTGCTCAATCTTCAACGGTAGACGCGCTTTTAACAAGAGTTATGGGCGACAATATGGTTAAAATTATTTCCTGGTATGACAACGAATGCGGCTATTCAACAAGATTAGCTGAAACAACATTAATGGTTGCTTCAAAACTTTAAGAGGATGTGGAAAAATTAAAATTTTTCATAAGCCCTTAATCTTATTTTAATAAAATATCTGCACTGATAACCGGTGCAGATATTTTTTATGAAAATTTAAAATTTAAAGCGCCGCACTTCAGGTTTAAATAAAAAAATGCAAAAATTCAATTTTTTTTCCCGACACTAAATTTTACGGTTAAACAAGGGCATTTTAACAGCCGCAGGTTAAGCCTGCGCATAAATTTATATTTTGTCCGGTTATTCCCTTTGCATTATCCGAAATTAAATATTTTACCAGATTTGCAACTTCAATAGGTTCTACGAAGCGTTTTTGCGGGATTATTTCTTCTGTTTCCTTCCGTTCATCATCACTGAGCGCATTTTTGGAAAGTTCGGTATTCACCCACCCCGGGGAAATTGAATTTACTGTAATATTAAAAGGCGCAAGCTCAAGCGCCAGAGATTTTGAAAAACCGTAAAATGCAGATTTTGAAGCGGAATAAATACTTGCATACGCTTCGCCTACTAATCCGGATATTGACGATATATTTACAATTCTGCCGAATTTTTTATTTTTCATATCCGGAATAACAAGTTTAGATAAAAGAGCATGGGAAATAAAATTCAAATTAAAAAGATAAATAATATCTTCAAACGACATTTTTTCAACAGGCATGCAAAAATACACACCCGCATTATTCACAAGAATGTCAACAGAGCCGAAATGTTCTTTCACATAATCGTATAATACCCTGACATTTTCAGCTATTGATAAATCAATACTCAAATAATTGTCGATATTTAATTTTTTTCTGCCTGTTTGAAAAACCCGATATCCGTTTTGCAAAAGGAGTCGGGCGGTTTCTTTGCCTATTCCTGAACTTGAGCCTGTTATTAGAACGTTTTTCATTTTTTCAAGGTAAGACCCGTTAAATGAAGTTCCGTGTGCTGCTGCATGATATCTGAAATGCTTACATACAAAGATTCCCTCTCGGCTTCCGATAAAAGCCTTATAGCTTCGACAACTTTATGTATGTGGGGGTTTTTGTCATACCAGCGGTTGTATTTTTTTGGATCGTTTTTCTCAACATAAAGCATAAACGCCTCGCAATCCATGCTGATGACTTTTGGAATTTCTTTTAAAATATCAAGCGCAACTTCAGACTGAACCTTTGAATCGAGTGTTTCCAACAGCGTCATAAAAGCACTTAAATATCTGTCTTTATCATACCAACGTAAATTTGCCATACTCTAATTATAACAAGTTTTTAACAAAAATGGTACATTTTTTGTATATTTTTAATAAAAAACTTGCAAAAAGGCTAAAAGTCAAATATAATCAACTCATGTAGAAAGGGGTTCAACAATGAACAAAGAAGAATTAGTACAAGAAATTGCAAAGAAAGCAAAGGTTACACAAAAAGAAGCAACGGAAGTTTTAAACAGCTTTGTTGAGACCGTACAAAAATCAGTTTCTAAAGGTCAAAAAGTTACTTTAGTGGGCTTCGGCACCTTTGAATCACGCAAAAGAGCCGCAAGAACAGGCCGCAATCCTCAAACAGGAAAAGAAATTAAAATTGCTGCAAAAACTGTTCCCGCTTTTTCAGCAGGCAAAAAATTCATAGAACTTGTTAATAAAAAATAGTTTTTCAAGTTTTTTAATGAAAAGAGGGCGGCTTTTTTGTAAACAGCACCCTCTTTTTTATTAAAATTTTTACAAAAATCCGCTTCTAAGGGGGGTATTTGCCCGCTTTTTTGTTATTAAATTTTAAACAGATAAATAATTGCGGAAAAAATACTGATTTTCCACACCCTCAAAATACAGTTTTAATCTAGAAAAAGAATTTATTTTTCGGATTTTGCTCGTGAAATTGCCCGCCCGCACAGACAATTTCAATTACTTTTAAGGGAAAATCTCTGGGGGAATCAACATGGCTTAAAAGCGATTCCTGATTATCTTTGTGGCGGATAGTCATTATTACGTTCTGGTTTTTTTCAGCAGGAACATAAAGAGAAGCTATTTCATTATCTAAAAGAACTTTAACCTGCCCGTCATAATCATTTACCCCCTGCATTAAATTCAAATAATTGCCGTTTACGGCAAAAATTCTGCCGCAAAATAAAGGGGTTTGCCCGTTTCTGGGCAGAGCTTTAGGAGAAATATTAAAGCGGGATGTAAAACTTATTGTGTGCCACAATATATTTATAGTTGCAATTGTTTTTGTGGAATCAATCTCGCAATAAATATTGCCGGATGGAATATTGCGCACGCTGAAAGATTGTTTCAGAGAATCAACAACCTGATTTAAAACATCCCCCATTTTAACAAAAATTTCTGCCGTATTTTGGGTTGATTTTTGAAAATCTAAAAATTGTTTATACATATGTACCGCAACAAGACCTGTGCGTTCCTGTACAACGGAAGATTTTCTCACATGTTCTTCAAGATTGTTTAAGCTTTCAAAATTATCAGCCAATTTTCCTGTTTCTTATTTTTAAACTAAATTCATAAT
>JAJQDG010000104.1 GCA_021202305.1 Candidatus Gastranaerophilales bacterium | reverse complement strand
ATGTTGTTTTGTTTAATGCGAATAGTTTAGGCGGCGCCTGCGGCGGGATTGAGCTGGATGATGGGACATGTGTTACGGCTATTGCTCCCGGCAGTTATTCTTGCCTATATTTGCAGGATAGCGATTATTGTGAATATGTAAAAAGCAATTACGGTCTTAAATATTGTTATAACCATGTCATCAATAATGTTCCTGTTCGTGACTGTTTTGCCGCAGCCGTGGTTCAATGCGGAGGTATGGACAAAATGATGACAACAGCGCAATGGATAGAATTAGCAGGCAAATTATATGATAATTTTTCTCCTCCTATTGGCACAAATAAAAATCTGACATACAGGGGAAATGCTTCAAACTTTGGATTACCTGAACCGGTTTTTCAGGCTTATACAGGTAAAGAATATTATGATGATGTTATGGTAAACTTTTTTAATTTTACAACTACCAGTATTGGGGGTGGCGGCACATCGCGTAACTCACCGAATTACTATATGTTATGCGCCAATTAATTAGCATAAAGTTTAATTTATTTCAACAGAAAGATAAAATACCGCCCCGATAAAGAAGGGCGGTATTTATCATGCGAATATATTTCTAACTAATCTTTTTTAATATCTTTTATACTAAGCCCTATTCTGTGTTCATGCGGGGTGAATTTTTTAATTAAAACTTCAACCTCATCACCTATTGTAAACATATTATTCATATTTACTTTTTCTTCCGATACCTCGTTAGAAGGCAAAAGCGCTTCAACTCCGGGGAAAATGTTAATAAAAAGCCCGAAAGATGTGATTTTATTTACTGTTCCTTTCACAATATCACCTTCTTTTAATTTATCCGCAATTTCATCCCACGGATTAACGCCCATTCTTTTAAGCGAAAGTGAAATTCTTTTTAAATCTTCATCAATTTTGATGATTTTAACTTCGATTTTTTGCCCTAAAGAAATAACATCAGACGGGTGTTTAATCCTTTCCCAGGAAATTTCCGATATGGGAAGAAGCCCGTCAATACCGTTTATATCTACAAAAGCGCCAAAATCGGCAATTCTTACAACTTCGCCTTCAACAACCTGATCAATTGCAAGCCTTGAAATAATTTCATCTGCAACCATTTCTCTTTGCTGGGTGTAAACCTGTCTTTGAGAAAGGATAAGCTTATTTCTTTTGGGGTCAACTTCTAAAATTTTAACTTCAATTTCCTGTCCGTTTTGAGTATCGGCGGGGGTTCCCGTTCTTAATTGAGATGAAGGAATAAACCCTCTCAAACCTTCAATTTCTGCAATTAAACCGCCCTTAACGGATGATGTAACTTTTGCGGTAACGGTTGCATTTTCGTTTTTAATTTCGGATAATTTCGCCCAGGCTTGCGCACATGAGAGCCTTCTTAAAGAAAGCGTTGCAATTTCGTCATCTTCTTCGTCTTTCATTACGTAAAATTCTTTTTCTTCCCATAATTTAACTATTTCATCAGGGTTTTGGTCTTGAAAGTTTGAAACTTCCCTGTTCGGAAGAAAAGCCTCTTGTTTAGCGCCTATATCTACAAGATAACCGTCCTTTTCTTTTTTTACAATAACGCCTTTTACGACGTCTGCTACACTTAATTTATAAGTGTAAGAATCTTGAAGCATTTTTTCAAATTCTTCTTTTGTCATTGTTTGATTTGTTTGCATTTTATATTCCCTTTCTTATTTTGTATTCAATGTTTTTAATTATACGGTCAGGTGTTGAAGCGCCTGCCGTAATGCCTATTTTTTCCGATTTTTCTATTAAATCCCGATAATTATCAAGCTCGTTTTCATTTTCAATATGAAGCGTTGTTGTAATGTTATTTAGAATTTGCGCCAGATGAGTTGTATTTGCGCTTTTTTTGGAGCCTGCAACAATCATTAAATCTGACCTTTTTCCGATTTCTTTTGCTTCATTTTGACGCAGGTTAGTCGAGCGGCAAATTGTATTTGCAACCTTTAAATCTTTGGTTTTATCGGTCAGGTATTCAACGGCGCTTTTTAAAAATTCAATACGCTGGGTTGTTTGAATAACCACACCTATTTTTTTTCCATTATATAATTTTTCATTTTGAATAAGTTCATCCATATCCTTAACTACAAGAATGTTTTCAGAGGAGTTTGCAAATTTTTCGGAATTGCTGCGAATTGCCATGACCTCGGGGTGTTCTTTGCGCCCTAAAATAATAAGAAAATATCCTTCCTGCGCAAGCTCTTTTGCGGTATCTTGAACCTTTTTAACATCAGGGCAGGTTAAATCAACAACCTCATACCCCATTTTTTTTATTTTTTCAATAAGGTCAATACTTGCGCCATGGCTTCTTATTATGCAAATTGAATTATCGGGCGCAGGATTTTCAAGCGTTTCAACCGTATGTACACCCAGTTTTTCAAGCTGATTTATAACATAAGAATTATGAATAAGCTCGCCCAGAATATAAATTTTTTTATTCGGGTAATCTTTTTTTAATTTTATTGTTGTTTCGACCGCTCTTTTTACGCCGTAACAAAAACCTGCATTAGGCGCTATTTCAACTGATTTTGTGATAAAATTCACAACCCTTCATATAAAGTCACAATAAAAATCGTGCTAAAGATATTTAAACACAGACATTTTTTTAGTACAATAGCATATATGAAAGATAAGCTTATTTGCTACGGTAAAAAAATTTATGATAAGGGGCTAAGCCCCGCAACAAGCGGAAATATAAGCCTGATTGATAATGATAATAACATTTTAATAACTTCAAGCGGAAGCTGCCTTGGTGAATTAGATAACGATGATATTATTAAAATAAATTTTAACGGCAATATCTTGGACGGCTCAAAAAAGCCTTCAAGCGAACTTTTTATGCATATTTTAATATATAAGAAAAACCCCGTGATAAAGGCAATTATTCATTCGCATTCGCCTGCTGTAACGGCATTTTCTGTGGCGGAGGAAAAAATGGATAAACCGATTTTGCCCGAATTTCCTCTTTATTTTGGTGAAATTCCAACGGTCAAATATTTTACCCCTTCATCATCGGAGCTTGCAAATGCCGTCAGTGAAAAATTTTCTGAATATAATGCCGTTTTAATGCAAAACCACGGAATAACGGTAGGCGGAAAAGATATTAAAGAGGCTTTTTACCTGCTTGAATTTGTTCAGGCGTACTCTTTAACTTATATATATTCAAAAATTTTGGGCAGACAAAAAACATTAAATAAATTTCAGGTTGAAGAAATCCGCAAATTAAAAAATTAGCATGACTTTCTTTTTTCGGTCAATTTATCAAGAGTGTGCCCGTTTATCTCACCGCCAATAAGCATGACAACGGAAGAATAATAAAGCCATACCATTAAAATTGCAAAGGCGCCTATGGTGCCGTATACCTTATTATATGTGCCTAATTCATTTACATAAAGCGAAAAAAGCCATGAACCCAACAGCCAGAATATACAGAAAAACAATGACCCGGGGATTACGCTTCGTTTAATGGAAAATTGTTTGCAGGGCAAAACGTAATAATTTACAACAGAAAGCAGAAAAAGAAGAATAAATGCTAAAGGCCACCTTGTAATCAGCATCATATTGGCTATTCTGTCGCCCATGTGAAAATAAAACTGCAAAAAATTAATTATTACATTGCCGAAAATAACAAGGTTGACCGATATAAAAAGCAAAAATGCATTTAAAATTACCATTGCGGCAGCCAAAAGCCTTGTGTGAATAAAACTGCGCTCCTCCTTAACGCGGTTAGCGCGGTTTAAGCCTTTTATAATAACGGCAATAGCGTTAGATGCCAGAAACCAGGTAACAATAAAACCGACAGCCGCCATTATTCCGCCGTTTTGAAAGAGTGTTACTTCTCTCAAAACAGATTGTATAAGGTCAATAACGCCGGAGGGTGCCACGGTTGACAGTGCTGCAATAATTTTTGTAACAAATATCTTTTTGCCGAGCCAGCCAAAAACAGCAGTTAAAAAAAGCATAAAGGGAAATATGCCTATTGCAAGCATATATGCCATTTCTGCGGCTGCATTGCCGAAATCTTCGCTTATAATGCATTCAATCAGAGTGGATATATATTCTTTTATTACTTTATACATTTTGCAATTTCATCCAAAATAAGTTCAACGGCGCATGCTGCATGCTTTTTTATTGTACATCCTGCCGCCATCTTATGCCCGCCGCCGTTAAATTTTTCAACAACAGGCGTCAGGTCGATTGTTTTGCTTCTTAAACTTGCTTTTGTTGTTTTATCACTGTTTTCTTTAAGTACAATTGAGATATCGACGTTTGATATTGACCTTAATGTTTCTGCTATACCTTCCGTATGCTCATTTTTGACATTATATTTTTTCATAATATCAGTTGTAATAATTGCATAAGCCGCCCTGCCGTTCAGTGCAAATTTTGCATTGGAAATAACATCTGCCTGAAAAATTATCATATTTTTTGGTTTATTGTCATAACACTTTTTTGCAATTTCAGAAGTATCAATGCCGGTTTCTAAAAGCTTTGATACTGCCAGAAAAGTATCTTTTGTAACAGTTTCATATTTAAAGCAGCCCGTGTCTGTCAATATTGCAGCATAAAGAGCTTCTGCCATTTTGAGCGAGATTTTTATATTAAGCTCATTAAAAAAATCGTATAAAACTTCGCCCGTGCTTGAATATCCGCCTTTAACCAAATTTAATTTTGCATATCCTTTATTTGTTTTATGGTGATCTATATTTATTGTATTTTTTGATTTATCAAAAATTTTTCGCGGAAATTCGACAATTCTATCGATTGAGGCAACATCCAGCGCGATTAAAAGGTCATATTCATCTTGAACGGTGTCAAGAAATTTTGCCTCTTTCAGGGGTGCTAAAAATTTATAATTGTACGGTACGCCGGTTTTTTCATTTGTTTGAACAAGAATATCCGCCTTTTCCCCTAAAAATTCTTTCATGGCGCATGCGCTGCCGAGTGTATCGCCGTCCGGGTTGACATGTGTTATCAGCAAAACCTTTTTTGCGTTTATTATTTTTTCATAAATTTCTTTTGTCATAATTTTAAATTATCCCACAACATGTGAAAATTAGCATTTTTTTGTAAAGAGTGCTTAATGATTTTTCTTGTTCAATAAAATATAGTACAATACCGTTGTGGAATAGTGCCAAAAATCGAATTTAAATATGAGATTAATGAATAACAAAAAATCTTTAATAGCTGCAGTTGTTACAAGCGCTCTTGTGTTTGTGATTTTCGGCGCGCTTTCACTTCAATCAACGCCAAACCAGCCAAAGCCTCAAGCACCCAAATTTCAGCTTGTAGTTGCAAAAACGGATATAAAGAAGGGTGCTGCAATTAAAGAAGAAGATGTTGAATTAAAGGAATTTCCTATCAATGTTGAGGGCAGCTATAAAGCAACGGGTGAAGTTGTGGGAAGAAATTCAAAATCGGATATAACGGCGGGTAAACCCATAATAAAAACATTTATTAAAGAAATTTCCATAAAGGATAATTCATCCGCAGGAATTGAGCCTTCAGACGGGTTCCGCGCAATTCCCGTCCTTGTTAAAAAGTCTGTATTGCCCCCTTATATTTCAACTGATGCCCAGTTTGACCTTTTTACAAGAGAAAATTCTATGTGGATTGAAAATTTAAAGATACTGAATATACTTGACCCTACCAAGGATGAGTCAAATAAAATGCTCATTCTTGAAATTAAAAATACCGATGTTCCTTCATTTATCAAACATCAGGTCGAAACAAAGGGATTTATTTTTATACAAAAAAATAAAGACGAATATGGCCCTTACAGGTTTTTTGATGCCGACCGCGCGCAGAAGATAGTTTCGGCGTCTGCCGCCAAGCCGCCTTCAAAATTGCCGGAAACGGGAAATATTCCAAAAATTGACGATGTCGATATTTCAAGCGGCTTTTTTGATAAAACCCCTGTAAAATCAGGAAAGCAGGTTGAAGTAATTGTCGGAAGCACAAAATCAAAAGTGGAATTTTAACAAATGAAAAAAATAACAACTCTAATATTTGTATTTCTTTTAATTGTTCCCGCATCGGGTGCAAAATTCCGCGATATAGATTCTACGGGCTTTGAAAATGAAATCCCTGTCGTAGATACAAGTTCATACAATTATCCTAAAGGCACTCTTGAGACAATTAATGTAGTAAAGGATAATAATGAAAAACTTTACGGTGTTGTCGGCAAATCTCAGGTTTTAAACTTTAATGCGGATATCGAAAGGGTTTCAATCACTGATAATAAATTAGCAGAAATTGTTGTTTTATCTCCGAATCAACTTTTGATAAACGGCAAGGCAGCAGGCAATACGAGTATAATTTTTTGGAGTGCCGGTAATCCTTCGCCCGTTTTTTACAATCTTGTAATTCAGCCCAATGTTGACCCTTTTATACAGGCAATTGAGCATGTTGCACCAAATGAGAATATTTCTCTTATGTTTAATGATACAGGTGTTGTTTTAACGGGACACATAAGTTCAACATCGGTGAAAGAAAAAATTACAAATTTAGCTAAAGCCTATGATATACACCTGACGGATATGACAGAAAGCCCCGCAAAACAGGTTCTTTTGGAAGTAAAAATTACGGAAGCTTCAAAAACTTTTGCAAGAAGTTTAGGGTTGAATCTAATAACGGGCAGAAACCTTAGTTCCAATACGGCAGACTGGGCGCAAAGCGGCAGCAGAGCTGCAATAGCACAATCCAACAGCGGTGCATTACAGCTGGGATATATATTACCGGGTAAACACGGTTTGGGTATTGACTTCGAAGCGTCCGAGGCAAAGGGCGATTTGCGTGTTCTGGCAGAACCTAAACTTTTGTCCGTAAATGGAGAACAGGGCAGTTTTTCCGTCGGCAGTCAGGTGCCTGTGCCTTCTGAAATGGGCAATTACGGCAATATATCCTATGATTATAAAGATACCGGAGTATTATTAAAGTTTACGCCTACAATTATGGAAGAATCAGGCAGAATTAGACTTGAATTGCAGCCTGAAGTATCTGAAGTGGATAATTCTGTTACGGTTGCTTCAACAACAGGCGCTACCGTATACGGATTTAAAACAAGAAAAGTGCAGACAACCGTTGAATTAATGGATGGCGAAACGCTTGTTATTGCGGGATTATTGCAAAATTCATCTTCAAAGAGCAGGACACAGGTTCCTATTCTTGGTAATATACCGGTATTAGGCGCACTTTTTTCCACAACCGATGAAGATAGGGACGATGAAGAACTTGTAATATTCATAACGCCCAGAATAGTTGATAACTATGTAAAATTGGATAGTCTGTAATATGTTAAAAAAAATTGATACAGTAATAATAGATTCAGAGAATACTTCAAGAGAATTAATTACAACT
>JAJQDG010000137.1:2273-7453 GCA_021202305.1 Candidatus Gastranaerophilales bacterium | reverse complement strand
ATCGATAAGATTGATAAAAGGGAATGCCTTAAAAACCCGAAAAATGACATTTCTTAATTCGCTAAAAAAACGATTTTGTATTGATTTTTTAATTATACAATTTTATCTTGATTATTTTCGCTCAAATTGATAAGATAGATGCATGTTATGTTATTCATTTTTTGAGGAATTATTAATCTATGAACATTAATAAATTTTACGCATTCAATATAGTTGATAAGTTTTCCAGGATATTTATGCTCTTTTTTGCGGGAATAATTTTGGGATGTACTCTTGCGCTCGGATATTACTATATATTCAATTCCGATATATCTGCAACGCTTCTTGTAATTGTTATTTATTGTTTCATTTTTGGAGCTTATGTGGTTCTTACAAATTCTATACGCGATACATCAAAAATTGAAATATTAAAAGACAAAATAGCTTTTATTTTTGAAAAAAAAGGAAAAGTCTCCATAAGACAAGAAATCCCTTATTCGGACATTAAGGAATATAAAATAACTCCCGGCACCGATAAAAAAAATCTGGCTCTTGAAACGCCGAAAAAAGACAAATTTTCGCTGAGAGTATTCGGATTTAGAACCACGGTTGAAACAAAAGACGGAAATAAACTCGAATTTAAAGATTCAAACCTTGACGGGGTTTTAATATATTCACCGGGATATATTTACAGAATGATCGACCTCAAGCGTTTTAAACCTGACTTTCCTCTTGTTCTTGAAAATTTTGATTCAAAAAAGGACAGTGAAAATTTTGCATATCAGTTTGAATATTATAAAGACAATATGAAGGTTCTGCCCTTATTAAAAAATAAAAGCTGTGTTAAAACGCTTATAATATACACTCTGGCATTTATTTTAACAGCTTTTGTAATTGCATCGGTTATCGGGTATTTTCTTTACAAAGATTTTGCAGATTTAACAAAAACACTCTTTTTTGTATGGATTACGCTAGGAATTGTAGTTGTGGTTGTTGCACCTACTTATTTAACAAGCTTTTTGACCCCTGTTATAGGCGGAATTGTTAATAAAAAGGCCGGAAACAAAATAAAAGAAGTCTTGGATTAATAGTTTCAGTAAGTGTAAAAAAAAATGAGGGCTGTCAAAAAACCGCCCTCATTTTTATTGGCTTTAAATACTCTTTATTTTTCCTCATTCCAGGAATATAGTTTTCTAAGTTCCTTACCGACAGCTTCAAGCTGATGTTCGGCTTTAAGTTTTCTTGATGCTATGAAGTGCGCTCTGCCGGATTTATTTTCACTTATCCACTTTGAAGCAAATGTTCCATCCTGAATTTCCGAAAGAATTTTTTTCATTTCTTTCTTTGTTTCATCAGTGATAAGCCTTTTGCCCGTTTCATAGTCGCCAAATTCTGCGGTATCAGAGATAGAATAGCGCATTTTTGAAAAACCGCCCTGATAAATCAAGTCAACGATTAATTTCATTTCATGAATGCATTCAAAGTAGGCATTTTCGGGCGAATATCCCGCTTCAACAAGTGTTTCAAAACCTGCCTGCATTAAGGCAGTAACGCCCCCGCAAAGAACAGCCTGTTCGCCAAATAAATCCGTTTCGGTTTCAACTCTGAAAGTTGTTTCTAAAACTCCGGCTCTGGCGCCGCCAATACCTGCAGCATAGGCTAAACCCAATTCTTTTGCTTTTCCTGTGGCATCTTGATGTACTGCAATTAAGCAAGGAACGCCTTTTCCATCAAGATATTCGCTTCTGACCGTATGCCCGGGACCTTTTGGCGCAATCATAATTACATTTACATCATCAGGAGGTACAATTTGGGCAAAATGAATATTAAACCCATGCGCAAATGCAAGAGTTTTGCCTGCAGTTAAATAAGGAGCAATCTGCGTTTTATAAATATCTGCCTGTTTTTCATCCGGCAATAAAACCATAATTAAATCCGCCTGTTTGGATGCTTCCTGTACGGTTGCAACTTTTAAACCCGCATCCTGCGCCTTTTTCCAGGATTTTGAACCTTCATATAAGCCCACCACAACATTTATTCCGCTTTCATGAAGATTCAGCGCATGGGCATGACCCTGGCTGCCATACCCTATTATTGCAACAGTTTTGTCTTTTAAAAGAGAAAGATTGCAATCTTGAGCATAATAAATTTTTACCATTGTTTTCTCCTATATCCGTAGCTATCACCAGTTTAAAACGTAATTTTTATTAGTCAATCAATTGTTTTTTGCTTATAATGAATAAAGGGAGGAAAAAATGAATAATCTTACCAGTTTGGATGGCATGCTCGTCAATATTGCATTGCTTACCGTGTTTAAAAATTTTTTGCAGGATGAAATAGGTATAAAATTTACGGTGTTTTTGGAATCCGTGAGAGAAAACGGTGATTTTGCGCATATAGCAGAATTATATTCCGATTTTGTGTCTGCATTATATAAATCGGAATTTAAGGGTGATTTTTCAAGTTATGTCCGCGATTTTGTTTTAACAGATGAAAATATCGTTTCAAAGGAATGTGCAAAAAATGCAGCGGGTAAAATCCCCCCGTATATTATGGGCGCATTTGATTTTGAACTTAGAATTTTAAGCGATATTGCAAGCGTAAAATATGAAGATGTACGCGAAATATTAATTGCAAACTTTCCAAAAATGCAGGATGCCGTAAATTCCCTTCCCATGTTTGATTCATACAGATTGCTTTTCACAAAAGATCAGGTGCAAAACAGCTACAAAACAAACGGCTACGGGATAATTTCAAAATATTCCGCTTTTAAGTTTGATTTGGATCTTCAGTTAAGACCTGTGATTTTAACAGATAACATTACTTTTGATGACCTTAAATTGTATGATTATCAGAAAAATATTTTGAAGAACAACACTTGTTCTTTTATAAAAAATTCATGCGGAAACAATGTTCTGCTGTATGGGGATAGAGGATGCGGCAAATCTTCATCGGTGCATGCATTATTAAATAAATATAAAAACAAAGGACTGAAGATTGTTCAGGTTTATAAAGAAAATTTGGAAGCAATCAGCGAATTAACGGAATATCTTTCTGATTTTCCTTCTAAATTTATTATTTTTATAGATGATCTGGTTTTCAATGAAAACGAACAAGCTTTTTCTGCCTGCAAGGCTGCCTTAGAGGGTTCTCTTTCAAGGCACCCGAGTAATGTTTTATTTTATGCTACAAGCAACAGGCGCCATCTTATAAAAGAAACTTATCAAACCCGCATAGGGGATGAAGTTCACATAAATGATACATTGGATGAAGCAGCTTCGCTTTCTGACAGGTTTGGAATTACAATTACATATACATCGCCCGATAAAAAAGGGTATTTAGAGATTGTTAAACTTTTAGCGGATGAAATGCATATTGCCTATGATATTAACGATATTCAAAAAGCCGCAGAACAATTTGCGCTATTGAAGGGAAACCGCACACCGAGAATTGCCAAACAATTTATTCTGGATTATTTTGCAAATAACCGTGCTTGAACTTTTTCTGTTTGTGGTATAATCTTGTTATCAGGAGTTTAAAAAAATGGATATGATGATAATTAAAGACGGTTTAGTTGTTTTATGTTTGGGTTTTTCCGTAGTGTTTGCATTTCTTGTTGTGCTTATTATATCCATGGGTATTATGTCTAAAATTGTTGCATATCTTGATAAAATTTTTCCCGTTGCATCACCGGTTCCGGTTGTGCAAAAACGCACGTCTAATACCGCTGATGAAGAAATTGCCGTTGCAATTGCTGCCGCTATTTTAAAACAGGGCAGGTAGTTTTCTTTACAAAGATTAATATTTTTAAAATCGATAAGCAATTTTTTTACTGTTTCCTACTTAGTTTATATGTATATTAGGTTAAGGAAGTGATATCGGTATGCTTTTTGGATTATATCCAAGCAAATATATAGGCGGAAACCCCTACGCACTTAGCAGAGGGCGCTATTATGGCGGCATGTACGGTGCAGGGATACATCCTTCCATGATTTCATCCAACGGAGTTAATTATTTTGGCAAAACCGGCATAAAACCCGCAGCTTCTTTGAATTATGCGCAAAATAACGTTCCGATTCAAAATGCAAATGCCGTAACAGCACCCGTAAATGACAGTTATATTCCGCAAACTCAAGATGCTCAGGTAGAAAGCTTGCAAGCATCGCTAAAAAGCGTAAAGGATAAACAGGGGCTTATCGGAAAATGCTGGGATGGCGTAAAATCTGCAACGGGTATCGGCTTGAGCAGCAAAAAATGCCAATCTTATATAAATGATTTTCAAAACGGAAAAATAACGTATGATGAAGCGCTTGAAAAAATAGATAATTATAATTTTAAACAAAAAAACAGCGTTGATTTAATGGTAAGTATGGCTGCAGGCGCTCTGAGCGTTGCCGCTGTCAAAAACGTTAAAGGCTTAACGGGTATTTTGGCGGCAGCAGGAATAGGCGCAGGAACCAAAGCAGGTGTTAAAACCATAGAAAGATGCACAAATGATGTTAAACATGATACATTTGATGCTAAGGAAATTGCTAAAGACGGGCTGTCCGGTGCGCTTTCAGGTGCAGTTTCAGCTGCAACAATAGGAATAGGGCAAAATACAATTGCAGGCGCAAAAAGTGCCAATGAAGCTCTAAAACATGGTGCAGTTGCAGGCGCCAAGGGCGGGGCAGTTGCAGGCGCCGTTATGGGTGCCGGAAATTATTCAATCGATTGCGTGCTGGACGAAAACGAAGATTTTGATGCGGAGAAATTTGTAAAAACCGCAGCAAACGGCGCAATTGCAGGTGCTGCAACAGGTGCAGTAATCGGCGGAATAAGTGCAAGAGCCAATTTTAATAAAGGTGCAAAACCAAAAACGGAAGCAGACAGCAGTAAAAACTCCGGAGGTGATACATCCGCTCAACCTAAGAATGATACCTCAACACAGCCTAAGGGTGAAACAACTTCAACTGGTGCGCAGCAGCCTAAGGGTGAAACACCCGTACAACCTCAAGCTGAAACCCCAACGCAGCCTAAAGGCGAAACAACTTCAACGGGCGGTGCAGAACAGCCGAAAGGTACAGTTCAACAACCTAAGAGCGAAACACCTGTACAACCTGAAAGCGAAACACCTGTACAACCAAAGAGCGATAGCACATCAACAGGTGCGCAGCAGCCTAAGGGTGAAACACCCGTACAACCTCAAGCTGAAACCCCAA
>JAJQDG010000137.1:0-2173 GCA_021202305.1 Candidatus Gastranaerophilales bacterium | reverse complement strand
CGATAGCACATCAACAGGTGCGCAGCAGCCTAAGGGTGAAACACCCGTACAACCTGAAAGCGGTAAACCGGCTGCTACCGGAAAACCTGCAAGAGGAAACAATCAAGAAGGCGCTCCTGATACCGGCAGGAAAAATAAAATCCAAAACCGTTTATCGGGCATTATAAAAGAGCAAAAAAACCCCCGTGTAAAAGACAAAAGCTCAATCCGCGAAAGATTATCAGGAATTATAAAAGAACAAAAAAACCCCGATTCTTCTGCTCCTGATTCGGATACAATTTCTGAAAATATTGCAAGAGTTATTAAAGATTTGTTGTAGAGTTTGCAAAAAAATTAAAATCTTTCCGCATTCCCGGTAATAAATTTATAAAATAATCTGCAATTGCGGATTTAAAAATTAATAATTTAAAAATTCATTGATTGTTTTAATAAGCAAATGAACATCATAAGGTTTTGGCAAATAAAAATCTGCTCCGCGTGAAAGAATTGTTTTTTTATCCGGAATATTGGTTGAAAAAATAACAACCGGCATTTTACGTTTTTGCGCTTTATAATATTTTTTTGCTTCATCAAGAGCATAAAGCCCCTGACGCTCGAGCTCGCTTCCGTAATCAATAATAATTAAATCGGGTAAAAAGCTGCAAAGAAGGTTTTTAAAATCCTGATATTCTTTGCAAATTTTTGCGTCATATCCGTTCATTGCGCATGTTGTTTCAATTAAAAGTCCAAGCGCCTCATCGCTTTCCATAATCAAAATTTTATTTTTTCCTATATCGTCCACTTTACCGTTCAATTTAGGCCTATCTATAATGTATGTGGATTTTTCCGCATTTTTTAGGGGCTTCAGCATATTGTACAAGAACTGCAAAAGTTCGTTTGCAGCCGATAAATGCGAGTCATCAAATTCAATAACCGCTTCAATGAGCTTCATAAGGGGTATTTTTCTTTCTTCCTTTGAATTACTTGAAAAAATTGTAAAATTATTTGCAAAATCAAATTCGGAATAAAAGCGTTTTAATATATTATCAAAAGCAAATGCTAAAAATTCTGCAAGTTTTTCTGCCTTATAAAAATCAGTAAAAATCAAAAACTCGCTCTCTCTTAAATGCCCTATTGTATCATCTTTCGATAAAGCGGAAGAAATTATCGCGCCAAGTGTTTGATACACCTTGCATGCCGCAATTTCGCCGTAAATTTCCCTGTAACATTCAATCCCGTCAACGGAAAGCAAAATAAGCGCGGCGTTTTTTCCTTTAGCCTGTTTTAGCGTTTTAAGAGTTAATTTTTCTTCAAGAAAACCTGTTAGGGGGTTAGTAAGACTTTCAACATGGCGCCTTATATGGGCATTTAATCTTGCCTGAAATTCGCGGTTCGGCATTGCTTCCGATAAAAAATCATCTGCGCCCGAATTTAACAATTCAAGTTTATCAGATAATTCTGCGGATTTCGAAACAGCAATGATTGTAGGTCTAAAATTGCAGGTTAAAATTCTAACCTTTTTTATAAAATCAGAAACAGAACCTTCAATTGTATCTGAAATTATAATAAATTCAAATTCAATGTCGCGAATTTTACCTATTGCATCCGAAAGTTTATCCGTTAAAACGGCATGCGCCTGCAACAGTTTTAATATTTTTTTATATCTTACGGCAAGCTCGCGCCTTTTACTTATTATTAAAACTGAGGGATTATACAATATGCGCCCCCTTTGTAAATTCTTCAGGCGCAAATAGCGGAAATTCCAGAGTAAATTCTATTGTTTCTTTATCAGATTTTACAAAAATTTTGCCGTTCATTTTTTCTGTAAGCATTTTTACAATATAAAGCCCCAGCCCGCTGCCTTCTTTTTTTGAAGTAAGATATGTCTGGCAGCGATAAAATTTTTCAAAGATTTTATCCAGTTCAAAATTTTTTAATGGCTCGCTTGAATTTTTTAATTGAATAAATACTTTTGTATCTCTTAAACCTGTTTTAATTTCAACATATCCTCTGCCGTATTTTGCGGCATTATCAAGTAAATTTACAAGAATTTGCTGAAATTTATCAATATCGAGCGGTGAATAAAGATACGGGGTCAAAATTTCTTTAAAAATTACCTCTTTATAGTTAATTTTTACCAGTTCAACTGCTTTTTTCAAAACAAGATTTATATCAGTTTTTTTCAAGACCAAAT
>JAJQDG010000149.1 GCA_021202305.1 Candidatus Gastranaerophilales bacterium | reverse complement strand
CGTAGAGTGTCGGGGCGGTCAGCCCCGACACGGAACGTAACGCCGGCGATTGGTGACGCCGTATTTTGAGCTTGACCCGTAACAATTGCGGCGTGCGGGAGCGGAGCGAATAACGCTTGCAGCATAAGCTTATTCCCATGCAAAAGCGGAAGCATTGTCCGAAGGGCATAAGCTCCCGTTCCTGCATTTTGGGTTTTTAAGGTATCCTCTGTTTTTTAGTTATTTATTTTTGGCGGGTTTTCGTAATTGTTATATAAATGCCAGTAAAAACAATCGGTCTGACCGCATAAATTGCAGTTAAAATCCGCGGAATGGTGTTTGTTTTCTGCTTCAAAAACAACGGGCGCACATTCGTTTTTATTAATATCTTCTTTTTCTTGCATTATTTTCTCCGATTTTACAATTTGTTACACACTTTAAAAAAAGAGCAGGGTTGTTACAGCTTCTATATAACAGTCAGATTTTAAAAAATTCCCTTCTTAACTTTGTGCTTGATATGCTGCTTCAACCCTGCTAATATGAAAACAGTGTGTAAGTACATTTTCATAATATATGTTAGTATTTAAAAGGTCAACAAGTTAGTATAAAAAATACTAACAATTGTTACATAATTTCACATAGGGGATATATGGCGTTAAAAAGAAAAGTGCGGCGGGTGGGCAATAGTTTGGTTTTAGCAATTCCAAACGAGATTTTTGATTTTTTGGGATTTGACCCGAAAGATATAAAATATAAGCTTTGTCAGGATGAAACCGGCGGGGTTTTTGTGTTGATATTAAAAAAAGACGTAATAGCGCTGGATGAAAAAAATTTTCAAAAACATGGCAGCGTTTATACAATAATTATCCCTAAGCAGCTTTGTGTTTTATGGAATATAGGTTTAGGAGAAAATCAAAAAAGGGAACTTGAGCTTCTTTATGAAGATTCTCCTCTCAAGTGGCGTCTTTATCCTTCTTAAATTTTCGAATTGGTTATTAAAAAGGATGTAAGAATTTTTAATTTTCTTGTGAACTCAAAGAGTATCGGGCGCCTTAATTTTTGCTTTTAAATCTTTTGAATGATTAATTACTAAAACACTGAAAATTATGATACAATAAACTAAAAAGCTGAAAGGAACGGTTATTTATGTTATTTGACCCTGAAAAACTTACTGCAATATACTGGTATTGCGCTATATTAGGCACAATAGTGTTTATTTTAAAAACGGCTCTGCCTATTGATTCGGGAACGGAAATCCACGCGGATTTTAATTCCGTAGTTGACAGCGACTCATCATTCGGACTTTTCACAATTGAAAGCGTAGCTGCATTTTTTATGTGCGGAGGCTGGATGGGCTGGTTTTCATTCGGACATCTTCACTATGAACTTAAAATAACCATGCTCATCGCGCTTGTATCGGGCGCTTGCGGCATGGTATTTTTTGCCTGGCTTATTGCCCAATTCAGAAAATTAGAACACAATCCAAAACCATCCATTTCCGAATTATCGGGTAAAACCGGCAAAGCATATATGCGTTTTGCACCAAAAGGCACAGGTAAAATCCAAATAGAATTTAATTCAAAACTTGAAATACTTGAAGCTCAAAATGATACAGATTGTACTATAGAGGCCTTTGAACCCATTAAAGTTGTAAAGATTGACAACGGAAACATATACATAAGTAAGGAGAACTAAAATGGAATTATTTTCAGCAGCAGGAATGCTTTTGCTTGTTATCTTGCTTGGAGCATTTTCATTTGCGGCAAGCAGGTACAAAAGATGTCCGTCAAACAAAGTCATAGTTGTTTACGGTAAAATTGCAGGCTCAACGGCAGCAAGGTGCGTTCACGGGGGCGGTGTTTTTATATGGCCCTTAATTCAAGATTACGGGGTACTTTCGCTTGAACCCATGACAACGGATATTGACCTCAGAGGCGCTCTTTCCAAGGGAAATATCAGGGTTGCGGTTCCTGCGACGTTTACTTTTGCGGTTTCTACAAACCCCAGATTGCTCCAAAATGCCGCGGAAAGACTTTTAAACAGCAACAAAAGCAATATTATTTCAATGGCAAGTGATATTATTTTAGGTCAATTAAGGCTTGTTATAGCAACACTTTCAATTGAAGAAATTAACGGGGACAGAGAGAAATTTTTAGAACAAATCAATTTGAATGTAGATGCTGAATTAAATAAACTGGGTTTATCCGTTATAAACGTAAATATCAGAGATATTACCGATGAATCCGGATATATTGATGCAATAGGCAAAAGAGCTGCCGCAGAAGCTATAAACAAAGCAAAAGTTGAAGTGGCGCAGCAGGAAAAACTCGGCGCAATCGGTGAAGCCGATCAAAACAGAGAAAAAGAAGTGCAGGTTGCAAACCAAATTGCTCAAACAAAAATCGGGCAGGCAAATGCAGAAAAAGAAAAAAGGGTAGAAACAGCAAGCTTAGAAGCACAGGCTATTGAGGGGGAAAATATTTCAAAAGCAAATATAGCCGAATATAATGCAACGCTTGCGGTTAAACAGGCAGATGCCCTGAAATTGGGCGAAGTTGCAAAAGCAAATGCGCAGCGCGATATTTTAATGGCGCAAAAAGAACAGGAAGAAGCAAGACTGAAAAAAGAACAATTAGCAGAACAAGAAGTTGAAAAATTAAAAATTCAAGTTGAAGCCGATGCAGAAGCAGAAAAGCTGCGCAGAATTGCAAACGGACAGGCAGACGCCATAAAGGCAAAATATTTTGCGGAAGCAGAAGGTGTCAAAGCTGTTTTAGAAGCAAAGGCTCAAGGTTATAATAAATTGGTTGCAATCAGCAATAACAGACCCGAGGTTGCAACAAGCTTTTTAATGATTGAAAAAATTGAAGATATCGTAGCTAAACAGGTTGATGCAATTAAGAATATTAAATTTGATAAAATTACCGTTTGGGACGGCGGTACAGGTTCGCCTAACGGTTCAACCACGGCTAACTTTATGAAAGAATTGATAAAAGCGCTTCCTGCTATGCACGATCTGGCAAATCAAGCCGGAATTGAACTTCCTGCTATTTTAGGCAAGGTTGATGACTGCCAAAACACAAAAACACAAACAATAGAAAAAGGAAAAATTATTTTAAATGAAGATAATACAAAAAGCGTTATCTGCCCGCACTGCGGTGCAAAATATAAAACAAAAGAAACCAAAGACGGTGTTCAAATAACAGGCTTTAATGATATTGATCCTAATATGCCGGGGCAGCAGGTACACTGCGTAAAATGCGGTACAAAATTTACTGTACCTGAAGAATAAATTTAATGCGGAAAGCGGCAAAAACTGCTAAATAAAAGGCGGCAAAAGCCGCCTTTTATTTATATAAAACCGGATAAAATAAAGTGTTTAAGTTAAAACGCCCGATATTTAGCAATAATTTTTGTAATTGCTCTTTTTGCAAGATAAAACATTGTATCAAATTCTTCTTTTGAAAAAGGCTCGCCTTCCGCTGTACCTTGAATTTCAATTATTTTTCCGGATGAAGTTAAGACGATATTTGAATCCACATCAGTGGAAGAATCTTCGCTATAACATAAATCTACCAGTATCTCGCCATTCAAAATGCCTACAGATATTGCCCCAACCGGCTCTATTATGGGGTTTTCCTCCAACTCACCCTCTTTAACCATATTATTAAATAAATCATTTAATGCGACAAAGCCCCCGCAAATCGAAGCTACACGCGTACCTCCGTCTGCTTGAATAACATCTGCATCTATTGTTACCGTTCTTTCACCCAATTTTTCTAAATCTACACACGCGCGCAGACTTCTTCCTATTAATCTTTGAATTTCCTGCGTACGTCCTGATAATTTTGTTCTTTCTCTCTGGCATCTTGTTGAAGTTGAACTCGGCAAAAGAGAATATTCCGCAGTAATCCAGCCTGAAGTTTCCTCTTTTGGCATCCATTTTGGTTTTGAGTTTTCGCATGTGGCGCACACAATTACTTTTGTATCGCCAAACTCCGCAAGCACAGAGCCTTTTGCATATTTTATATAATTCCGCGTGAATTTAACTTCGCGCATCTGGTCATTTTCGCGTCCGTCAAGCCGCATAATATCCCCCTGTTATTTACAATATTATACCATAAAAGGGAACATAAAAGATAGGATTTTTTGCTGATAAAAAACGGATGATAAAAATATATTCTAATAATGTAAATCCTCAACTCTTCTGATTGCTTTTCATTTCCCCTTTTTTGCATTTGCCATAAAAAGGGGTCTTTTTTTAAAATAAATTAATTTAAAAAGTTTATTGCAACAAATTTCAAAATTTGGTTTAATAAAGGTAAGGAGTTTTTATGTATTTTGAAAAAGTTCTGACTATGATTTTAGCTGGAGGGCAGGGCAAAAGGCTTTTCCCTCTGACCCGCGACAGGGCAAAACCTGCTGTGCCGTTTGGCGGAAGGTACAGAATTATCGATTTTGTTTTAAACAATTTTGTAAATTCGGGGCTTTACAGAATTAAAGTTTTAACCCAGTATAAATCAGATTCTTTAAATAAACATATTTCAAGAGGCTGGGATTTATCATCTTCAATTGATCAATATGTTGATCTGGTTCCGGCTCAAATGCGCACGGACGGAAATTGGTATAAAGGCACGGCAGATGCAATTTATCAAAATATTAATCAAATAACGGACGATAAATATCAAACAGTGTGTGTTTTCGGCGGGGATCATGTTTATAAAATGGATGTCAGGCAAATGCTTGACTATCATCACAAAAAAAATTCCGACATTACAATTTCTGCTATTCCCGTACCGATTGAACTTGCAGGCGAATACGGCGTTATAGAGGTTGACGACAACTGGCGGCTCACAGGATTTATCGAAAAACCCGAAACAAAACCGAAATCTATGCCGAATGACCCCTCAAGATGTCTTGTTTCAATGGGAAATTATATATTTAAAGCAGATTCTTTAGTAAAAGAATTAAAAGAAGATTCGCTTGATTTAAACTCGGAACATGATTTTGGCAAAAATATTATTCCAAATATGCTGAAAAATGGCAGCAGGGTTTACATTTATGATTTTTCCACAAATACATTCCCCGGAATGACTCCTTCAGAGCAAGGCTACTGGCGCGATGTAGGTAATATTGACAGTTATTTTCAGGCAAATATGGATCTTTTAGAATACAATCCCGAACTTAATCTTTATTCTAAAGAATGGCCGCTCAGAACGTATAATTATAATTTTCCTCCGGCAAAATTTATCTGGGATGAAGATAAAAGGGTCGGCGTTGCTAAAAATTCACTTGTGTCCGAAGGGTGCATAATTTCAGGCGGGTCGCTTTCTAATTGCGTGTTATCGCCAAAAGTGCATATAAACAGCTATTGCGCTATTTCAAATTCAATTTTGCTTGAAAATGTCAGTATCGGGCGTTATTCAAAAATTAACCGTGCAATTATTGATAAAAATGTGGAAATCCCCGCGGGAACTGAAATCGGCATAAATAAAGAAGATGATATTAAAAGGGGCTTTTACGTTTCAAAAGGCGGCATAACCGTTGTGCCTAAAGATTCGATAATAGGTTGATAAAATCAGTATAATCTTGTATCCGGCGTAAATTCTTTAACCGGATTTTTTTCAAAACTTTCTTTAAAAAGCTGCCATGCATTTGCATTTAATGGTTTTGCGTCATCGAAAAGCATTTTTATTGAAGGATTATTGGTTTTTATAAAATATTTTTTAACATTTGCAATTTTGTACGTTTTATCAGGCGAGATTGTTTCTTTGGTTTCAGTTAATTTTATATATTTGCAAAAATTATCTTCGCCATTTTTATATCCTTCAAGCATGCCGGTTTTATCAATTTCAAGACCCGAATATTGTGTAAGCGGATTTTTTTCTTTTTCCTTTTCATTAAACAGGAAATTATCTAAAACCATTTCAGCAAGTTTATTTCCGTTTACTTCATTTACATATATTTCCGCATCATTACAATTAATTCCGCTAAGGCAATTTTGCACATCAAGCGGTGAAACGGAAGGCGTGTCTGATAATTCAAATCCGTTTCTTATGGCAGAAGCGTTCAATGCAAATATTTGCACACTTTCATCAATTTCTTTAATTTCAGATAAAATTGTATCTGTTACAAAATTTGCAAGATAACTGTTTTTACTTCTTACATTTTTTGTATTTAATGTTGAAATTTGGCTGTATGAAGATTTGATTGTATAGGTTTTTTCAGTATCCTCTTTAAATAATTCATCGTAAAACCTGCCCGTTTCGCCTTTTTGATAATCATCTTCAAGGGGTCTTATATCTTTTAATTTAATGTCTTCTACATTTCCTTCATCATCTATTTTAATTTTTGCGTTTACTATTTTGTTAAAATTTTGTGAAAGTGCAGCAATTTTTGTGCCGTTTACTTCTCTTACTTCATCTTTGTGTTCATGTCCGTCAAAAATTAAGTCAATATTGCCCATTTTTGCGCAGTTATCCGCAAAGCCCACTCCCGTATGGCATGTTAATATAACAACACCTTTTGGATATTTTTTCTTAAAATCGTCAATTTGCCCTCTTATAACGTTCATGGTTTTTTCATAATCTGCCGGTTCTACAAATTTTTGCGGAGTATCAGTATTTTCAACAAGATTAATTCCTTCAAGCTTAGAATAATATTGCAAATTAACGGGAACAACACCCAGATTTAAAACAGGGTGTTTCAAATTCGGGTTTTTATCGTCAGCTATAAAATCTATGGCGGAATTCACAATTTTTCCTTCATCAATCAATGCTTGCAATTTATCTGAATTTTCAAAATCGAGATTGCTCATAACCACTGTTGAATCAATTTTATCCATTCCTTCTTTAAAAATATCTGCGCCGCCGTCAAATTCATGGTTCCCGGGAACAAATAAGGCTCTGGTTTTTGGAAATTTATCTTTTACCATTCCGACAAATTTGTTATACATATCCCCCTGAAAAAACATTAAAGGTTTTTCAGGAGCGCTTACAAAGCCCTTTTTGCCGCCTGACATGAACCAATCCCCGCCTATTATAAGATAATTTGCCTTTCCTTTTTCTTCGCGTTCAAATGTATCTTTTGAATTTAAAAGCGACTGTACGCCTTTATCTGCCAAATTTAAACACCCGTGTGTATCTGAAAGCGCATTGATATTTATTGCTGCACCTTTAAAATTTGTCATGTTTTGAATTGGATTTGCGCGCATATAGATAGAAAACCGAACCTGAATAAAATTTGTTATATAATGATTTTATGTCAAATTATATTGAGCTTGCAAAAAAGTTTAGGGCAAAAAAAAGTTTAGGGCAAAATTTTCTTATTTCAAAAGAAATTATAGAAAAAATTGCAGATTATGCCGATAATGATGATATAATCCTTGAAATAGGTTCAGGGCTTGGTTTTGTTACCGAAAAACTCATTCAAAAAGCAAAAAAAGTTACAGCGGTTGAACTTGATGAAAGTGCAGCGGTTATCTTGGAAAAAAAGTTCAGCGGCTGTTCAAACTTTACTCTTATTA
>JAJQDG010000198.1 GCA_021202305.1 Candidatus Gastranaerophilales bacterium | reverse complement strand
AAGAAATTTTGTTTTGTCAAAATCTTTAAATTTTGGTTTTGTTTTTATAAATCTGTAAATTGATAAAATCACAAAAGAAAAAAGGACAATTTTAAATTTTATTAATTTTGCAGCAAAAACATTTTTTAAAGGCGAGAGCCACTCTATTATATTGGGGCGGGTCATTGTTGCGGCAGTAAAAAGAAATTTAACGTATTCAAAACCGTAAGGGTTTATAAGCATAAATAAAAACGAAAAAATCAGCGCATAAATATAGGGAGCAAAACGTTTTTTGCTTAAAAATTCACCTATAATATAAAGCCCTAAAATGCCAAGCCCCATAAAGCAGCCGCCATGGATATTTGACCAAACCGTCATTAATGGCGGCAAAACCCACAAAATACGATAATTTTTTTCAAGCCTGCTTTTTTCTAAAACATAAAGCCAGAGCGCAAAAAAGAAAAATGTAAAATGGTGACACCTCAAAGAAAATACAAAATTTGCGACCGGCTGAAGCATTATAAAGAAAAATAAAAAATTAAATATCGGAAATTTACTGTCTTTATAAAGAATTTTTCTTCTGAGTTTTATTATTCGGATAAAAATAAAAAATGCAAAAAATAGGCACAGTGTCTTTAAAATCAAAAGTCCGATATCGCCAAAATGCTCATGAACAAAATAAAAAATTACACTTGCGCCCCATTCATGATCCCACCAGGGGTGAGTATTTGAATAAGATAAAAAATCGTATTTTAAAATGTCGCCCGTTTGAAAAAAAGTCTTGCCTACAATAAGCCTTGCAAAGAAATCATAGTCGGCAAAATCCGTACAGCTTCCGAAAATAAAAATATACAAAAAAAGCGTAATGTAAAAAATTATCTCCATGGACAAAATTATAACAAAAATATTGATATATACACTTTTTTTGATATCATAAAAGCGGTGAAGGAAGATATTATGAAAGAAAAAATACTTGAAATAAAAAACAATGCGCTTAATGAAATTGCAAAGGTTGATAATCAAAAGGCGCTTGATGAAATTAGAAATAAATATTTATCAAGGGCAAGCGAACTTAACAATTTGAAAAAAGGCTTAAAAGACCTTCCTGCTGAGCTAAGACCGGAGATTGGCGCCCTTACAAATTCGGTTTCCAAAGAAATTGAACATCTCGTAAATCAAAAAAACGAGGAATTTTATGCAATTGAATTAAATAAAAAACTTGAATCCGAAAAAATTGATGTAACACTTCCTTCCACTTTTGAACCTATGGGCAAAGTTCACCCGATAACCCGAACCATTAATGAAATCACCGAAATTTTTGAACTTTTGGGTTTTTCGCTTATCAAAAATGAATTTTCACCGGAAGTTGAAACCGAAAAATATAATTTTGACCTTTTAAATGTTCCGAAAGAACACCCCGCAAGAGATGTGCAGGACACTTTTTATTCAAAATTAGCAAAAAATGTCGTCTTGAGAAGCCAAACCTCAAATGCACAGGTTCGTCAGATGCAAAATTCAAAACCGCCGATTAAAATAATTTCCCCGGGGCGGGTATACAGAAGCGAGTCGGTTTCGGCAAGAAAAAATAATCTTTTTCATCAGGTTGAAGGGCTTTATGTTGATAAAAACGTTGCATTTTCAGATTTAAAAGGCGTTTTAAATGAATTTATCCGTCTTTATTTTGGCGCAAGCCGCCCGACAAGGTTTAGAAACAGCTTTTTTCCTTTTACGGAACCTTCTGCCGAAGTTGATGTTCAATGTATTATGTGCGGCGGCAGGGGATGTCCCACATGTTCAAATACGGGCTGGCTTGAAATTTTAGGTTCCGGCATGGTGGATCCGAATGTTTTAAGAGCAGTTGACATAGACCCTGAAATATACTCCGGTTTTGCATTTGGTATGGGGGTCGAAAGGCTTGCCATGCTCAAATATGCAATCGATGATATAAGGTTGTTTTTTAACAACGACATACGGTTTATAAACCAATTTTAAAGAGGTCAGACGGCTTTGAAAATACTGTATCCTGTTGTTTTTTTCGCAGCACTTGGAGGTATATTGTCCGGTTTTGATACAGGTGTGATATCGGGCGCTGTACTGTATATTAATGATGAATGGAATTTGAATGAATATCAAACGGGCGTTTTAATTGCTTCTGCATTAACAGGGGCAATATTCGGCGCGTTTTTAAACGGAAAACTTGCCGACATTTTAGGCAGAAAAAAATTGTTTTTTATAACGGCATTAATCTTTTTTACCGGCTCAATTCTCTGTGCGGTATCATCAGACATTACTAAACTTATTTTATCAAGAATTGTTGTCGGATTTGCTATCGGGATAATTACTTTTTTATCGCCCTTATATCTTTCTGAAATTTCTCCCAAAAAAATCCGCGGGGCGCTTGTTTCTGCCTTTCAGCTTGCAATAACGCTCGGGATTTTATTTTCGTACATTTCAAACGCATTTTTTACCCTTTTTTATGAAAACTGGCGGATAATGCTTTTAATGGGAATAATACCCGCTTTTATTTTAATGACGGGCGTTTTTTTCATACCTGATACACCGAGATTTTATATTTTAAAAGGAGAAAACAAAAAAGCGGAAGAAACAATTTTAAGGCTCGGAATGGATAGTGAAGATATTTTTGATGAAATTTCACCCGTTAAAAAAGAAATAAAATTCGGAAAATGTATGGTTTTGCCGCTTGTAATAGGGATAGGCTGCATGTTTATTCAACAATGGACGGGAATAAATACAATAATTTATTATGCGCCCGTAATTTTGCAAAACGCGGGTTTTGACACTAACTCAAGCGCCATTTCGGCAGCAGTGGGAATTGGAATTTTAAATTTTCTCTCTACTTTTATAGCCATTTTTACATCCGATAAAATCGGCAGAAAACCGCTGTTATATATAGGGCTTTCGGGTATGGGGCTGTGCCTGTTATTTCTTGGAATAATTTTTAAATATTCTTATATTTTTGGCGTTAATTCAAGATATTTTGCACTTTTTGCCTGTGCATTATATATAACATTTTTTGCAATGTCGCTTGGACCCGTTATGATTTTACTGGTATCTGAAATTTTTCCCCTCAAAATAAGAAGCGTTATGATGAGCATTTCAATGATGTTTAATTTTATTTTCAATTTCGCGGTTTCACTTTTGTTTTTACCCATGATTAAATTTTTTGGCGGGTGCAAAACGTTTACAATATTTGCAATTATTTCATTTTTGGGGATAATTTTTGTATGGAAGTTAATACCCGAAACAAAAGGCAAAAGCCTTGAAATTATTGAAAAGAATTGGATAGAAAATGTTTAAGCACTTTAGAGAATCCATATTTGTTACCATATTTGGTTTTATTGCTGCATGGCTCTGGGCGGCAAATATGCACCCGGGGAGTGAATTTAAAACTCTTTTTGTGGTTTTCTTTTTATCAGTGTTAGAAGTTACTCTTTCTTTTGATAATGCCGTTGTAAATGCCGTTGTGCTTGATAAAATGACTCCTAAATGGCAGCACAGATTTTTGACATGGGGTATTTTAATTGCAGTTTTCGTAATAAGATTTTTACTTCCGGTTATTATGGTTTCATTTTTTTCAGGGCATTCAATTGTAAATACAGTCAAAATGGCATTTGAAGATGTTGCACGGTATACTCAATATTTGCAGGCTGCACATGCACCGCTTGTTGCATTTGGCGGCAGTTTTCTTTTGATGGTTGCTTTAGCGCATTTTATAGGGCAGGATAACCGGCACAAATGGATTATTCCTATTGAAACTTTTCTTGCAAAAATCAAAGTTTCTTTTGCGTCGCCTTTTATATGCCTTTTTGTTATATTCGTTTTGCAATTTTTTCTGCCTGATGAAATAAAAATGCAGGTTATTAATTCAGGCGTAATAGGCATTATTGCTTTTGAAATAATCCACGGGCTTTCAAGCCGCATGGAAGAAGCGCAAAAAAAACAAACAATCTCAAATGTAAAAACGGGCGGATTTTTGATGTTTCTTTATTTGGAAACGCTGGATGCTTCTTTTAGTTTAGACGGCGTTCTGGGCAGTTTTGCCATAAGCAAAGATATCGTAATTATTGCAATCGGGCTTGCAATCGGAGCTATGTTTGTAAGGAGCCTTACGCTTCTTCTGGTTGAAAGAAAAACTTTAAGTCAGTACGTTTATCTTGTTTCAGGCGCCCACTTTGCAATTATGATGCTTGCAATAATTATGTTTATTTCTATTTTTGTTGAAATAAGTGAAATTATAACGGGTTCAATAGGGCTTGTCCTTGTCGGCGGAGCCTTTATATCTTCTTTAATTGAAAATAAGAAAGACCCCGAAAAATATATTCAAAAAATAGTGTAGTTTTAAAAATAAAAAAGCGCATATAAAATATACGGCTAAATGGCAAATTATTTTTTTCTCATGTTTTTTACAATTGCACATATTATAAGAGGAAATTAAACCAATGAATATAAGCCCTGTTTCAATGAAATCTCAAAATTATAATAATTACACCAAAAAAAAGCAATATTGCGCTTCTGCTTCAAACCCCGCCGCATATGACAATAAAACTCCGATAAATTTGAATAATGTTCAAAGCAGGCTGAATATTTCATTCAGGGGCGCCTCTGAACAAGATAGAAAAAGCGAGCTTTTTGGTTTATTAAAGCAAATGAACCCTGAAAAAATAGACGACGCCATTGATAAAGCTAAAATGGACGATATAAAAAAGTGCAGAAGTATTTTGAGATACTGTGAAAATTGTTTCAGCCCCCCTGATTTTGAAAAGACAAGTCCCGAAACAATAGAACATATTGCAGAAACAATCCCTGAAGAATTTGAAAAAGTTGCGCTTTTTCAAGACCCTAAAGAAGGCGAAAGCGGTTTTCATGAAAAATTCAATGATGAAATTTTAACCGCGATAGGAGAAGCCTCTCCCGAAGTATTTGGCAAAGGGCTTTTATTAACAAATAAAGAAGAAAGAACACCTGTGCATTATGCAGCATATAATTACCGCAATAGTTCCCCCGAAAGAATGGATATAATGGGAAGAATGGCTCCCGAAGCATTTGAAAAAGCGGTTACAATGAAGGATAAATACGGCGACACGCCGCTTCATATAACTGCACAAAAAGGAAGGCAAAGGGCTGCTGATGATAAAATGCAGATTATAGCTAAAAGGGCGCCCGAAGGCTTTAAAAAGGCACTATTTATCAGGAACAATGAAGATATGACACCCGTGCAGGTTGCAGACTCCGGATATCTTTACGATGAACGCGATAAAAAAATTGCAATAATGGCATCTGCTGCGCCCGAAGAAACGGCGGCTTCCATGCTCCTTACCGACGAAAACGGAAACAATTCCTTGCACGGTAAAAGTGCAAGAGGGTTTATGCTTGAAAAACTGTATGAAGCATCTCCCGAAAAAGCGAGGGAGGGGCTGCTTGCTCAAAATATATATGGAAAGACCCCGCTTCATTATTATGTTGATACCAGTGAAACTAAACCTTATAAATTTGCAGCGGAAAAAATGCCGGAAACGTTTGCTAAAGCGATAACAATACAAGACGGTGAAGGAAAAACCCCGCTTCATTATATGAATGGCGAACGTGCAGGTATAGCGGCAAAAACAGCTCCCGAAGGGTTTAAAAAAGGTATGCTGATACAGGATAATAAAGGAAAAAGACCCTTGTATTATTATACTAAAAACGGCGACATTGAAGCAGTTATGACTTTTATACAAACTGCGCCCGCTGAATTTAAGATAGCGGCAAGCGATATGTATAACGAAAAAGAAACCATATTTGAAAAATTGGCAGGAACGTGCTTAGAGGAATAATAAATTATTTTATTTCTTATAATCACTAATGAGGCGTATAGAAAAATTACTTTTATGCGCCTTTAATTTAAGATTGATTTATACGCATTATTTTAAAATAATTATGCAAAACTTCTCTGCATTCTTTTTCCATAATTCCGCCGTAAATTTTTGTTTTTTTAGCAGAAATTTCCAAAAGATTTATTTTTGAACCCAGCGCCCCGTATATATCATCATACGCACCAAAATACACGCTTTTTAATCCTGAATTTAAAACAGCCCATGCACACATGGGGCATGGTTCAAGCGTAACATATAATTCACATCCTGATAGACGCCAATTGTTCAATTTTTCAGCCGCTTTTTTTATTGCTAAAATTTCGGCATGTGCAGTTACGTCATTTAATTTTTCTTTCTTATTAAAAGTTTTAGCGAGAACTTCCTCCCCGAAAACAATAACGGCGCCCACCGGAATATCCGTATCAGATTTTTTTGCCATAGAAAGTGCAAGCTGCATATACGCTAAATTCATTTATCGCCGCCATTATCTTTAAAATTTAGAGTGGTTGAAAAACAGCCGTCTGAATTATCAATAGAAATTGAAATATTCATGGCATCGCACAAACCTTTTACAATGTATAAGCCTAAACCTGTTCCCCTTGTTGTGCGTGTCAAATCGGTTTCAAGACGGATAAATTTATCATACAGTTTATTCATCATTTCGGGGGGAATATCATTTGCATGGTTTGTAATTTTAAATTCAACACCGTCTTTTGTATTTTGCATTGAAATTAAAATGGGAGAATTATCCGAATTATATTTAACGGCATTGTCGCAAAGGTTTATAATAATTTGAATTAATCTGTCATAATCAGCGTATACTTTTTTTAAATCACTGCAAACATTGACATCAAAATCAATATTTTTAATATTGAAATATTCAACAGAAAGTTCAACAACTTTTGCTAAATCAACGGGGCTTAGTGCAATAGAAAGATGAAAACTTTCAATATCCGGAATGGTAAGAAGGTCATCAACCATTCTTGAAAGTCTTTGAGCCTGCTGCTTAATTATATGAAGCGATTTTTGCTTTGTTTCATCGTCAATTACAATATCATGCCGCATAAGTCTGCTTGAATAACCGATAATATTTGTAAGAGGGGTTCTAAATTCGTGGGAAACTGCGCTTACAAGGCTGTCCCTATATTCATTAAGGCGTTTTAGTTCAAGATTTTTTTCCGATATTTCAGAATAAGCCTGCGAAATTTTTTGCGTCATATAATTAAATTCTTTTTCCAGAAACACAATTTCATGGGGAGTCAAAATACTTTTCAAAAGGCGGATTTTGCGGTCATAGCTGCCTTTTGAAATTGCGGTTATTCCTTTAAACAATTGTCTTATATTTATATAGAGATAATAAACGTAAATACCTGTCATAAAAAGTATGCATCCGGCTGCAAGCAAAAGACAAAGAATGATTTTTCCGCGCGCACGGTCAATTGTGTTATGAACAACAGAAGGATGAGTCATAACAACTACAATCCAATCAGGCTCCTTTAATTGATAGTATGCAAGCGGCTGGTTTTTAATTTTGGAAAACAAAACGCCTGTATCTTCCATGCGGTTTTTTGGAAGAGCTTTTATTACATTTTCCATATCATTTACGCTTGCACTGTTTGAAGCAATTAAGAACATATTTTCATCAAAGACAAAAATAGACTGCAAAAAGTTATTTGTTTTGTCATTAACCAATTTATTTATGTCGGATACGGAAAATTCACCCGATAATATTTGATAATCGTTTAAAGGCGTGTAGAGCTTTAATGTTTTATTTTTTTGATTATATGACAGATAATCTTCTTTATTTGCAGTAT
>JAJQDG010000099.1 GCA_021202305.1 Candidatus Gastranaerophilales bacterium | reverse complement strand
TTTCAAAATTGATTAATCTTGTTACAATTCGTTACAAATATCAAAATGCCGCAAGAACGCATTTTTAAACAAAGTAAAGACAAATTTTTTTTTGCGAAGTATAATCATATTGATGATAAAATTTGGTCTATCCGCACAGAATAAACTGATTATAACAGGGCTTGTTGTTTCAACCTTTATCATAATGGCTGTTTCTTATTTTGCAATTGACAAAATAAGGGAAAGGCTCTACGAAAGCTATGCAAATTCGGGTCAGCTTTTGGGGCGTACGCTTGCAATTCAAAGTTATGAATTAATGCGCACATCTGCCTTGAAACAAAAAATGGGACTGTTTGAACATCATGCCAAGCTTGTTTTGGACGGCAATTCTGATATTTCTTTTATAACATATAAAAATGCAAATAATGAAATCCTCTACACAACTTCAAAAGAATTTAAAGCCAGAAAAAGCGAAACAAAAACAACACTTACTACTCCGGTTTTGGATGAAAAAGGGCTTGTAGCAGGATATGTCGAAATCGGTTTAAATGCAAATCTTGCAAAATCCATTTCAAATACAACAAAAAACTCGATGCTTGTTGTATTTACGATGATGTGGCTGATTTATACCATTGTAGTTGTTTTGAATGCGATTTTAATAAGACGCGAACTTGCTATTTTACATCAGGGCGTTAAAGAAATCTCGGGCGGAAAATTCGGTACAATTCTTGAAAATAAACTTGCATCGGGCGAAATAAAAGAACTTTTTACCGCATTTAATGATATGAGCCAGAGGCTTCATTTGTATGAGGAACAAAATATAGACCAGCTTACGTTTGAGCGCAACAAGTTTGAATCTGTTTTAATGGGTATTGCAAACGGCGTTGTTGTTTGCGACAGTTTTGATAAAATTGTGCTTGTTAATCCCTCTGCTCAAAAACTTTTAAATAAGGAAGTTTTAGATACATCAATACTTGATTTTACCGATTCAAAAAAATCGAAATGTTTTAAAAGCGGAATTGAAAAATTTAAGCAAACCCCGAAAGATGAAGCTGAAAATAAGCCGCTTTCTTTTTCCGTTACTCTTGATAATAAAATAATTAAAGCAGTTACTTCTTCAATGTATTCAAATGTACATGATTACCTCGGGTACATTATAATTTTAATTGATATTACAAAAGATGCCGAAATAGATAAATTAAGAAGTGATTTTATTTCGAATGTTTCCCATGAGCTTCGCACACCCGTTACTATTTTAAGAAGTTATATAGATACTCTCTATTCTTACGGGCAGGATTTTAAGTTTGACGAACAAAAAGAGTTTATAGGAATTATAAATGACGAGATAATCAGATTGAATAATATGGTTAACGATATTTTAGATTTTTCAAAAATTGAAGCCGATACAAAACCTGAAAAACAAATGCTCGATTTATCTTCTACCATAGAGCGCGCCCTTGTAGGTTTAAAAGTTTTAGCCGATGAAAAATCTATGTCTATTTATCTTACAAAGCAGGATAAATTGCCGCTCATTCCCTTTAATGAAGAATCAATTGAGCGTGTTATCAACAATCTTGTAGTAAATGCCATAAAATATAGTCCAAACGGTTCTAAAATTGAAATTTTCATCGGTATGACATCCGATGACAACTATATTAAAGTCAGTGTGAAAGACGAAGGAATAGGCATAGCGGAGGATGTTTTAGACAGAGTATTTGACAGGTTTTTCAGGACAGAAAATACAACGCACGCAATAAAAGGAACCGGTCTTGGACTTCATCTGGTTAAGATTGCTATTGAAAAACAACATAATGGCAAAGTTTTTGTTGAATCTGTTCAGGGAAAAGGTTCTACATTTAGTTTTATTCTTCCCGTAAACGAAGAAGCCGCGCTAAATAAAAATAAAAAAGCAGGCTATAAGCCGGATTCTGTTTAAGGCAGTCATCTGTCTGATGCGTTTTTTCTTGCAATCCCTGTAGGGCAAAAAGTGCAATTTTTCTTGCAAATTTAAACTTGCACCCGATTGGGGTTTACCATGACCTGTTATGTCGCCATAACAGCGGTGGGCTTTTACTCCGCCGTTGCACCTGTACAAAATAAATTTTGTAGTCTGCTTTTCTGTGGCACTTTCCTCACGCTCGCGCGCACTTGGCTTTCCCAAGCAATCCTGCACTTTGGGTGTCCGGACTTTCCTCGCAAAAAACCGGTTTTTGCGCAACTGCCCGCCTGCTTTTGTATAATTTTACCGAAAATTTTCTTTTTTTTCACCAAATAAGATTTTTACCCGAACTAAATTCTAAAATCAGCATATCTATTACTTTAACGGCATCATCGACAATTCCTATATCAGATATTTCAAAAATCGGTGCTTTTGAATCAATATTAACTGAAATAATTTTTTTTGAATTTTCCATACCCATAATGTGATGAATTGCCCCTCTAATACCGAATGCAATGTAAATTTCGGGCGTAACCATTTCGCCTGTCTGTCCTATTTGAGCTTCACGTTCAATAAACCCGCTGTCAACCGCTTTTCTCGTGGCGCCGGTTTTTGCATTCATGAGTTTTGCTAAATATTTAAGTTTATCAAAGCTTTCTTTATTTTTAAGCCCCATGCCGCCCGCTAAAATAATTTTTGCATTTTGCAGGGAAGAAAATCCGCCCTCTTTTTTTATAAAGTTCAAAATTTCTGTCCCGGGGTTTTGAATTTCAAACTCAAATTCTTCAATATTTAACGGTGTTGTATTTTCTTCAAAAATTTTCTTTTTGAAAGTATTTGTACGTAATGTTGCCATTTGCGGCTTTGATTTGCATAAAATTGATGCCATTAATTTGCCGCCGTATGTAGGACGGGTTGAAATTAAATTATTATCTTTTATTTCAAGTTTCGTACAATCGGCTGTAAGCCCCGTGTTTAGCCCTGATGCAACAACAGGGGCAATTTCACGCCCTTGGGTTGTAGAATTTAAAATAAAAATGTCAGGGTTTATTTTTTTAAAAAGCTGAAGAATAAGCGCCCCGTATTTTCTTTTATCAAAGTCAGGAAAACGGGATTTTATAACATACAAATTATCGATACCATATTTTCTTAATCCCGTAAAATTTTCTTTACTGAATTCAGACAAAATAACAACAGCGGAAACAACGGCACCGTTTGAAATTTCTTTTGCATAAGAAATTAAATCAATAGAATCGCACACGGGAAGATTGTTCCGGGTTTGTATGTATGTCAAGATTTCCATACGTTAAACTCCGTTATCAATTCATCTTTTGTTATAAATTTGCACTCTCTTTTGTTTTCAGGGCGAAATGCCTTTATAACCTGAGTTGGCGAACCCTTCAATCCGATTTGATTTTCATCCGCCCCGATTAATGCCGCATTTAATATTTCAACCCCGATATCTGCCGCCCTGATGTAATCAGCGGAAAGCGGCTTATAAATTTCTTTATCGGAAGGCAATAATGATATAACCAGCGGAAATTTGCCATAAATTGTATAAATTCCTTCATCTTTAACGGAAACCGCGGTTATTCCGCTTTCATCCGCATTTTTTATTTCCGTTACGTAGCCTATATGTTCAATTCCCAGAATATTTGCAAGTGAATACGGTGTTTGCCCCGTATCCCCGTCAGAAGCGTATTGCCCCGTTACAACAAGGTCAAATTCTTTTATATAGTTTCTAATCACATAACTTATAGTTTTTGCTGTTGCAAGCGTATCTGCACCACTGAATTTTTTATCAGAAAGAAGATATGCACCCTTGCCGCCGCCCAGGGCAAGTGCATATTCTAAGGATTTGCAGGCACTCAAAGGACCCATTGAAAGATACGTAATTTCCGCATTTTTAATTTCACGAATTGCATTAATCGCATATAAATCACATTTATTTAGCACTGAAATAACGCCATCGCGGATGATATTATTATCTTTGGACCATTTTACATCATTTGTATCAGGAATTTGTTTAATGCATACTATAATTTTCATGTCTTTAGTTTATATCATCATTTATGCCTAGTAAAGAAATGTTACAAGATGTCAATAAGAAACGGTAAAATTACTTTATTTACATATAGGAAATTTATTCATATATGATTGCAAATAACTACAATACTTACAATACACAGGCGGATAATGTCAGCTGGGGCGCAGTTAAAGATGTCGTGCCTGAAAGGTATGTCGAAAAACTGCCTGAAAATGTTCAAAATATGGATGCTGTTGAAATTGCAAATCAAAATGCAGCCGTTTCTGCCGCGCAGGGTGCAAATGCACAGAGCATGCTTTTAACGCTGCCCGTTTATGCAGGTTTTGTAGGCTTGAGAAGTTTAAACGATTCCGCCAAATCAAAATTTAATTTTTCGGGTGAATATGAAAAAACTTTTTTAGGTAAATTAAGTAAAGCGGGCGATGCAGTTTCAAATAAAGTTTCAAAACTCATCCCTAAAAAGCTTCAAAACTCTGCTTCAAATGGTGCAAAGGGTGCAAAAAAATGGATGCTTGACCATTCCGCAATTGCAAGGTCATTTACAACCCCTACAAAATATGAAAGTTCAATGGCGCTGTCTGAAGCAAACGGGCTGTTCGGGCGCGTGATGATGGATAATTCCACTCTGTTTGAAAAGGGCATTAAAAATATAGATGTTGTTAAGCTTTTCAAGGGCGATGGCACAGGCGCCTTTTGGAAGGAATTACAAAAGAACGGCATTGACGGCAAAAAAGGCGAAGAAGCAACAAAGATTGTATGCAATACGTTTAGAAAACTTGCTGATAAACCTGTCAAAAGCCGGGAAGTTCAGGAAATTTCAAAAGATTTAATAGAAAAACTTTCAAAATCAAATCAAACACTTGTTATCGACAAGTGGGGCAAGCTTCCGGTGGGAAAAATCCCCGGGCTTGGAAAGGCATTAACACTTAAAGTTCCTATGAGCGAGGTTTCAAACAAAATCCGCGTGTCATCAGGCATATCAGGCGACAAGCTTGCAAAAGGTGCTGCAGGAGCCGCAGTCGGTACAACAGCGCTGGGGCGTGCGCTTCCAAGTACGTTTGCAAAACTTTATGAAGGTTTAACATCAGATTTTATAGGCGGAAAACTTGCCCCTGTAATGCAGGCATATTTTATTGCATCAGCAGGTGTTAAAGCAAGTCAGGCGCCAAAAGGCAAAAAACTTGCAACATTTATGGATGAAGAAGTAGGTGCGGCAACATTCTTAATTACAATGCCTTTTGCAACTTCTATGCTGTCAAAAGCGGGCGGTATGAAGTATATAGGCATGGGCAAAAATGCAGCGGAACAAACAAAAAATGTTGCAAAATACCGCGATATGGTTGCATCGCTCAATAAAAAAGTGGATGCAGGAACTGTATCAAGGGGCGAATACGTTAATGAAGCAAAGAAGATAAAAGAATTTTTGAAAGGCGATACTAAATTCTGGCAGAAGCCCTTTAAGGCAATAGGCAAGGTATTGGGTTCAAACTACAAAGCAGAAACAATCAAGCCTTTTATTGAAGATTCCGTACCTGCAAATACGGGTAAATTAAAACAACTCGGCTTAAATGTATCAAATAAGGTTCAAAAATCCCTTTACGGTTTGAAAACAGGTAAATTCGCAGGTCTTACCCCCGGAGGCATGTTAAGGTTCGGGCTTGTAATGTTTGTATTGTCGCCTATTGTTTCTAAACCTATCAAATGGGCTGTAAATAAAATATTCGGCGAGCCGTATGATCCTGATAAAGAAAAAGCTGATAATGAGAAAAAAGCGCAGGAAGAAGCTTTAAAAAATAATCCGTTTACAACCATGGATGATAAGGAATTAATGACTCTTTTGAACAAAAATCAGCAAACAATGCTGCAAATTCAAAACGACCCTGAATTAATGAAAGAATTGCAGACAAATCCGCAAAAACTTTATGATTTACTAAAAGAGGGCGCAAAAAATTATGACGAAGCGCTGAAAAATGCTGCGCCAAGCCCGATTTTCCAGAATTATAAAAACGGTGTTTCTAATGGATCTAATCAAGGATATAACGGAGCGCAGACACAATTATATCCAAACATGCCCCAAAACGCTCCCGGGCTCGACCAACACCAATCTGTTTCTTACAATGCAGCGCAGAATGTAAATATTGCAAATCAAAGTGCGGTGGAACCATCTGCGGCAAAAATGCCTGAGCCTTCAGTTTCAAATAATGAAACAGAGGAAAAAACAGTTAATGAACCTGTCAGAAATTATATTCCTTCATCAAGTCCTGCTGATTTTTCAAAACAAAAAGAAGGGCAAGATGCAAAATTTAATGCTATAATTGCTGATATGGATGCAACAGAAAAAAAATACAGCCAATATTTAGGTATTTAATTTAGAACTTGAGAGGTTTTTTGTATACAAGTAAATACAGTTCGCCCCTGGGGCAGATTTTGCTTGAAAGCGATGGTACGCGTATAACGGGCTTACATTTTAAAGATGATACGGTGCCGTTAACATCTGAACTTTTGATTTTTAAAAGGGCTAAAATTTGGCTTGATAAATATTTTAACAGACAAAATCCTTCTGTTAATGAACTGGATATCGCACCGGCCGGCACGCCTTTCAGGCAAAGGGTATTTAAGGCATTAATTTCCATTCCGCAGGGAAAAACGCTCTCCTATAAAGAAATTGCAAATAATATCGGCTCTCTTTCGTCAAGAGCAGCAGCAAGCGCCATAGCAGATAATCCGATTTTGATTATTATTCCATGTCATAGAGTAATTGGCGCAAACGGCGAATTAAGAGGATATTCGGCAGGAATTGAACTAAAGAAAAAACTTCTTGAATTTGAAGGCGCAATTTAAAATTACCGGCATAAAGCATATTTCAAAACAATTTTTTAAACTGAAAGCACAGTAAACTATACATTGCAAAATATGAGATACATTGCAAAACAATTTTTTTTAAACTATCATAAAGGAATGGGGCGTTGGCGCAGCCGGTAGCGCACGACACTGGCAGTGTCGGGGTCACGAGTTCGAATCTCGTACGCTCCAAACTTATAAAACAACCGGCATTAGACCGGTTGTTTTTATTATCCGACAAGAGTTTTCAAATTTATTATTCATCAATGCAGGAAGAAATTATATGGTCAATTTTTGCCTGTATTAAGTCCATTTTATCCTCCATGCCGTCTATTCTTGACATAAGATTCTGGGTTTTTTGAGTGTTGTCATACACAAGGTCAATAAATTCTTTAAAATCAAAAGAATTAGACTGGTCTTTCATACCTTCAATTTTATTTGCCAGATCATCAATTTTAGTTTCTTGAATGCGGTATTTTTTATAAATACTCATAACGGCTTCTTCAAGTTTTTGCGGCATAGCCTGGTTTTTTTCATTGAGCATAATCCTTGATTTTAAATCTTCCATTTTGATTTTTTCGGATTTGTCAATTTTATTTGCCAGAAGTTCTATTTTTGCAGTAGTATTTTTCAGCCAGCTGTCAAATCTCATAATGTCCGCACCGATTACGCGCGAAATTTTTGCATTTTCGAGGTTTATGTTTTTTAGTTCAATTAATCTGGAAGCAAACTCTTTAAAATTGCTTAATTTGTTGCTTTTTTCTATTCCAAGGCGTATTTTTGCAATATCCGATTCAACATCTGCAAGGGTGTACGCACTTTCTTGCTCACCCGAATCGTTATCGCCTTTAACCAAAACCGCTTCAATTTTAGAAATTTTATTTATAAGC
>JAJQDG010000007.1 GCA_021202305.1 Candidatus Gastranaerophilales bacterium | reverse complement strand
CAATTAAAATTGAATTTTTTGATTTCAACATATAAATTTCTCCGTTTATTTTATTATATACTAAAAAGCGGTATATTGATTTTTTACAAACATTTTATATTAGAGGACGCCTTAAAATCCCAAAAAAAGGCAAAAAACAAAATTTAAATGTGTTTATATATATAATTGATAAACTGAAGGTTAATATATGAAAGTTGATAAAATAAATTTACAGCCATATCAAACGCAGCAAAAAGAAACGCAAAAAAAAGAAATAACAGCTCCTGAATACGAACAAAGAGAGCTTTCAAATATTTGCTATAAACCTGTTTCATTCGGCAGAACATTAAAAGAACATAGAAGCTGGGGCGCCAGGGTTAATCCCGAAACAAAAGAAGTAAGTTTTAAATTGTTTACCTATCCCGATGCAAAAAGCGTGAGTGCCGTAGTTCAAAACGGCGAAAATACAAACAGAATTCAGCTTGAAAATAAGGGCGGGGGCGTTTTTGAAAAAACCGGGATAAGCCCGGATATTGTGCATGCCGGCGATGAATACCAATATGAAATATTAAAGTCCAACGGTGAGTGCGAATTAATTAAAGACCCGTACTCTTTTTGTCAAAAAGAATTAAACGGCGCCTCAATTATTTATGACCATTCTGATTTTGAATGGCAATATGATAAACAATGGAAGGAAGATTCTGCCAGAATAAAAAGGGGTGGAGATGTAAAAAAAGCAAGAATATACGCTCTTAACCCTGATACTATATCTAATAAAAGAAGTTACGAAGGCGTTAAATCAAAACTGAAAAGAATAAAAAAAGACGGGTTTAATGCTGTAGAAATCATGCATATTGAAAATACATATTCTTATAATTGGGGATATGACGGTGTTGATAAACATGCGCCCAGCAGTTATCTCGGCGGGGCAGATAAATTAAAGGAGCTTGTGGACGAGTGTCATAAAAACGGTTTAAATGTTATTTTCGATGTTGTTCCAAACCATATTGGCCCGGATGGAAATCAGCTTGGCAGATCCGGACCGTACGTTAAGGGCGCTAATGATTTTGGTGATGCCGTAAATTATGAGGGTGAAAACTCTGAATATGTAAGAGATTGGATGATAAATGCAATGCTTGGCTGGGCCGAAAATTATCATATAGACGGGCTTCGTCTCGATATGACAAAATACATGGAATCCGATTATACGCTAAAACAGCTTGCCGCAGAAATGAATTATCACTATCCTGACGTTTTCCTTATTGCAGAAGACGGCAGACAGCATGTAAATACCGATGAAAACGGCGGTTATTGGTTTGATAAAAATGAAGCCCACGATAAAAGGGTAACCCGTCCGCTTTTAGGGGAAGAATACGGCGAAGGTGAAGATCAAAATGTCCATGCAGAAAAAATAAAAAACATAATAAAAGACGATACAAATCTTTCAAGGCTGGGAATGGATTCCGAATGGGATTTTAATTATTATCACAGTCTTGATGCCATGTTATATAACGGCAATACCGATAATTTAATTAATGCGGTTCTTGCCTCCTGCAATAAAGTAAAATACGTTATGAGTCATGATGAAATAGGCAATTATGAAGGTACAAGAAAAATTGCAAAACTTATGGTACCTAAATTAATGTTAAATGACAATATTTCTCTTACTCCTTCAGATATTGAAAGGGCAAAAAAATATTCCGAAAAGAAAGGACAGAGTTTTGAAAATTCTCTACGGATAGTTACTTATCAAAAAGCGCAGCTTGCGGCAGAGAAACTTGCAATTTTACTTGAAACCGGGCAATTAGAAGAATATAAACCGCAAATTGAAGATTCCCCGACCAGAAGAAGGGAGCTTACTTCAAAATTATATAAAGATGTATTGTCCCCGATTGGAATTTCAACACAATATACCTACAGTAAAATTGAAAACAGTTTTGAAAAAGCACATGAACAAACAAAAGCCGCAATGGGATTTACTTTTTCTGTTCCGGGGGCAAAAATGGTGTTTCAGGGGGACGAAAAAGGCGATTTGACGCCGTTTCGATTTTTCAGAAAATTTGAATCCATGCCAAATGAAGATTATCTTTATATAGAAAAAGGCTATAAAGAGGGGCAGAGCGCTCTGGAAGAATCAACCATGGGCAAAATTAAATATTCAAAAGAAGGCGGTAAAAAAATCAGGGGGTTTGAAAACCTTACAAGAGATTTGAATAAACTTAATGAAGAAAATCCGGCACTTGTTAACGGCACAATTGATACTTCATCCCTTGTAAGCCACACTCTTTCGCAGGTGGCGGGCTTTTGCGCAAAAGATGAAAAAACCGGCAACGAGATTTTTACTGTTTCAAATTTGGGCGAAACAAACTACAGACATGATAAAAATAATAAATATTATATAAAATTTCCTGAAGGCAAATGGGTTGAAATTTTAAATACGGATGATTCTAGATACGGCGGGAGCGAAAGGCACAAAAATAAAGACCTGATAGAAGCAGACGGGGATTCAAATTGTTCTATTAACCTTTCAAGATATTCTACGTCTATTTTTAAACGGGTAGGATAAATAAAACCAAATATACGCTATGGCATCAATATTACACCGGCAATTTTAAACGGGTGGGATAAAAAAGAAGAAGCCCTTGAAAACCCAAAATTAAGATTTTTATCACAAACTCTCAAAAACCAAATGGATTATGGCGCCTTAATTAACAAGTACGAGCTGGTGTTTGAATTTGCTCAAAAGGCAAATAAATCAAAGCACCTTGAAATAATACTTTCCGGCTGCACTATTAATTAAAATCGTATCAGGCAAATATAACTTATTTACGCGCTTCGCTTGTTAAAATTAATATCTCGGTATTTGTGCCGAGTCCTTCAAGAAGCGCATCAGCCATAGTCAGGGGTTCTTTCGGTTCATTGCTTTTTTCTGCTTTCGGTTTCGGGTTTGCGGCATTATAAAGAACTTTTGCGCACATTGCAACGAGCGCACCTGCTAAAGCAAAATATCCGATTGACCTTGAACCTTTTGCAGCTGATTTAATCGCGTGGGTTTCGCAGCGCTGTTTTACAATTCCTGCTTTATCAACTCTGTTTACAAGCGCCTTAAAATCATTTTTTACGGTATCAGCTGAATTTTCAACTATATCAAGCGCTTTTTTGGGTTCATCAACAATAACGTCTTTTGCGCTTTTAAACTTATCTGCAGCTTCGCTTACTATGTTGAGTTTTCCGCCTGCGATTTCTTCCGAAATTTTATCGGCTTCCAGGCTTCTTGCTTTTTGCACGGACTTTTTAATGCCTTCTTTTGCGGAAGAAGTGAAAAAATCTGCATATTCTTCGGTAGTCAAAGGTGCAACGGCAGATACAAGCCCGCCCGCCAGAGCGCCTGCGGCACCGGCTTTTACAATTCCTGCACCATTATTTGCACTATTTTCCTGTCCTACGCTATTTACTCTCATTGCCTGCCTTTTTACACAAACAAACCATGCCTTATTCCCATTAGGAACCAGACATGAATCATAGTCCTTCTAAAAAGTATCAACTTTCCCTCAAAATTTTTAACAGTTTACCACAATAAAATATAAATGTCAACTGTTTTTAAAAATTATTTTTCAGTTTCAAGCAATCTTTTATATAACGAAATTTGTTCCTCTGTTAAGTTTTTAGGAATGACTATTTTTATTTTTACGCCCAAATTGCCAAATCCGCCTTCTTTTTTAGGAAGCCCCAATCCTTTCATACGAAGTATTGTGCCTGAGGCAGAGCCTGAAGGAATTGTGATTTTAAAATTACCGTGCGGTGTTATTATTTCATATTTAGTTCCAAGTGCAGCCATGGCAGGGCTTATAGAAACTTCTTTTATTAAATCACAGCCGTCAACGGTATAATTTGAATCTTCTATTTTTATAACAAGGTATAAATCGCCCCTATTCCCGTATACATCTTGTTTTCCTTCACCTTTGAGACGAATTTTTTGCCCTTCTTTGCAAAATTTAGGAATATTTACGGTTAAATGTTTTGAAATTTTTTCAATGCCTGAACCTGCGCAATGCGTGCAGAAAGTTTTTGAATTACCGCAATAGGGGCATTTCCTGAAATCATTTATAGTAACACCCTTTGTACCGGATAAAAAAATATCGTTAACGCTAAGTATTATATTTTGTGTAATATCCAAATTTTCTGATGTTTTGCGGGTTTTTCTATTTTGATTTTGCTCTCTTTGCGAAAATCCTCCTGTTTTTTGCGAAAAAGGATCCGTATTTTGTTCAAATCCGCCTGAAAACATGCTTGAGTATCCGTTTTGCGCACTTTTGGACATTAAATCGCCAAAAATTGCGGAAAAGAAATCAGAAAAACCTCCCTGATGAATATTTTGAGAAGATGTAAATTGTGAAAAATCAAAATCACCAAAATTCGGAGGCGGAGTAAAATCCGCGCCGCTTGCCCAACCTGACCCCAAACTATCGTATCTTGAACGTTTTTCCTTGTCGCCAAGAACTTCATATGCCTCATTTATATCTTTAAATTTAGCTTCTGCGCTTTTTTCTTTATTTACATCAGGGTGATATTTGCGTGCAAGTTTTCTGTATGCGGATTTAATCTCTGCTTCGGTTGCTTCTTTTTTAACGCCTAAAATTTCATAGTAATCTTTATATTTCATACTCTTATATTAATGCGGAAAGACAAAAAGAAAATCAAAATTAACAATTTATTAATTATTTTTTATAACGTTTTCCCTCAACGTCATGCACATTTTCAATAGCAATAAATGCGGACGGGTCTATTGCATTAACGGCATCTTTAATTTTTTGAATTTCAATTTTTGTAATAACGCAATATATCATTTTGGATTTTGCGCCGGAATACCCGCCTTCCGCATTTAAATAAGTAACGCTTTTATCTAAAATTTTCATTATTTCTTTGCCAATTTCTTCATATTTAGAGCTTATTACAAAAACCGATTTTGCTTCATTTAAACCTTGCAAAACAATATCAATAACTCTGTACGCAATAAAATACGTTATAGCAGAATACATTGCTTTATCGGCGCCGTACACAAAACCTGCAACTGTAAAAATAAATACATTGAAAAACATTATTATTTCGCCTACGGAAAACGGGTGTTTTTTTGCAAGTTTAATAGCTAAAATTTCAGTTCCGTCAAGAGAAGCATTGTTTTTCAATACAATTCCGACACCTGCGCCCAGTATCATGCCGCCAAATATAGAAGCAAGAAGCGTATCATTTGTAAATATATAATTTGTTTCTAAGAACAGTTCAGAAAAAAGAGAAAGCGTAATCACGCCGTAAAGCATAAGAAACACAAACATCTTTCCAAATTTTTGAAATGCCATTACGATAAAAGGCAGATTTAAAAGAACTAAAAATATGCCCAGAGGATACTTCGTTAAATAGCTTGCCATAATTGAAATACCTACCACGCCGCCGTCTATAACGTCATTCGGTATTAAAACGCACTCCAGTGCCGAAGCGGCTATCAGAGTGCCTATGGTAATCCATATTATTCTTGAAAGTACAAGCTTCAAAAGGGATGTTTTCATATTTTTATGCTAATATAAAAACATGAAAAAGTTAAGCATTTTTATTTTATTTTGTATATTTTTCCTGACCGGCTGCACTCAAGAAAAGAAAAATGAAAATCTCTTAGAAAAAATAAAGCTGAGAGATAAAATCATAGTAGGCATTAAAAGCGATTCAAAACCCTTTGGCTACATTAATAATAATGAAATATCGGGTTTTGATGCAGATATTGCAAAAAATATCGCACAGGGGATTTTTGCTTCTGATTTTAAAGGACACATTGAATTTGTGCCTTTAAAAGCGCAGGAAAGGATAATTGCTCTGAACGCGGGGCGTGTAGATATGATAATAGCAACTTTGAGTATAAATGAAAGAAGAAAGGAAATTATAGATTTTTCAATTCCCTATTTTATTGCAGGACAGGCTCTTATGGTGCCTTATACGTCAAGAATTAAATCAATTGAACAACTTAATAATAAGCCGGTTGCCGTTGTTTTGGGTACAACAGGCGAACGCACGGTAAGGCTGCTTGCGCCGAATGTTATATCTATAGGTGCCACAAGCTACAAGGATGCGTTTGACCTTTTAAAAAACGGTTCCGTTGAGGCAATTTTGGCTGATGACAGTCTTTTATACGGCATTATGAGCGATAACAAAGGATATAAAATCCTTCCGCAAAGATACACTAAAGAATTTTACGCAATAGGGTTAAGACAGGGCGAAGAAAACGCATCTTTAAAAAGGCAGCTTAATGCCATTATAAAGGATTTGCAAGAAACAGGAAAATTAAACCGCATTAAAGAAAAATGGATTCCTTCAATAAAAATATCAATGACACCCGCTGCTGTATAATTATTTAATTTATGATCACACCGCACAATAAAAATTATTTAGCTGTTAAGCATTTTATCAAAGAATTTTTTCAAGGACGATCGATGTGCGCGTGAATTTGCATTTTTTTCTTCCAGCTTTTCCATTTCAAAGCCGATAGTGTCATAAATCATTTTCATTGTATCTATATCGCGTTCTTCCCTTGTATTATATTCTGCCCTTATTTTTGTTAATTCGCCATGGTCTAAAAACTTTCCGCCGCAAGAATAACAATCATCAATTGTAATTTTTTTCTTGCCGCTTGCAAAATGTTTGACCATTTTTGCACCGCAATTGGGACAAACTCTGGGGAGCGTTTCATCTACTTCTATGAAAGTTTTTCCCTCTACTGCTTTAGTAATTTCATCAATATTTTCATGCTGTTCGTCAAAACACTCAAGCTCTCTGTTGTCAAAATATATTCCGCCGCACCCGTCAAGGCAAATATCTACGTTAACACCTGCTTGAGGCATAAAAACTTTGGTCATTTTCTTCTGGCATGCGGGGCATTTTAAATCTTTGAAATTGTCGACCATGATTATTCTCCCGTTTTTTTTGCATTTTATCATATTTTTAGATAGAATGCACCTCATTTAATCAGGCTATTTTTTATACGTTTTTAAACTAATATTATACTGTTTCAATTGATAATTACGGCAGATTTTTAAAATAATCTTTTTCAGTTAATGCTTTATAAGTGCATGCTATGCCATTTTTGGTGTTGGATGAGGTTTTTGAACAATAGGTGCTTTCATCCGTAAAATCAGTATCAGGATGCCCCATGGGAAGAAGCTTGCCTGTTTGTTCATCAATTTGAAAAGTAAATAAATCATGCCCCCATTTATTTGGTTTTTTATCTAAACCGTTGATATCTATTGAAAGAAATATGGTTCCCTTAACAGCATTTGGATCTTCAACCATTAAAAACATGCCGTCTGCTAATATAAGTTGTCCGTCATCAAAGTAATAAGCATATGCATTAGTTGAACCGTTATAAGTATAATATTGATTGCCGACAGTGCTGCCGGTAAGATAAGAGCATTCAGAATTGGAACAATCTTTTAAGTTAGAAAAATAGGTTTTAAATACGGGGAAAAATGCTCTAAAGGGATAATTAGCAAAATTGGCGATAATTCCTTCTTCTTCCTGCATTAATTGAAGCGCTTCTGATAGTATAGATTGCGCCTTTTTTAAACCGGTTTTCATTTGAGTTTCTTTTGTGTGATTTAAAACAGCAGGTATAGTCATCGCCGCAACAACACCGATTATTGCAAGGGTGATGAGTGTTTCGGCTAAGGTGAAGGCTGCTTTTGCATAGGATTTGCATGTGGTTTTTGTGAGGGCGGGTGCAAAAGTATTGTGCCTATACAGGGCTTTTGTAAATGCAAATATTTTTGTATGCGTGCTAAATCGTTT
>JAJQDG010000036.1 GCA_021202305.1 Candidatus Gastranaerophilales bacterium | reverse complement strand
CAGGGGAACGCCCGTAAATTTTACTATTATTTGGAAGAAACCTATTCTTAAAATTCATAAAACATTCAGATGATTTTTTAAAGCAAAAATTCATTGTTATTTTCTTATTTTTTTTCATTTAATAATACTTTCTTTTAAACAAATGTTACTAAAAACAATAATACTATTATTATATATAGTAACATTTATTTTCTTGATAGTCAATTCGTACTTATAAATAGTAAAATTGTTTTATTATGATTGATATTAAACAAGAAATTCAAATTTTGCTTTTAAGGCGCGGCATGTCAATGTCAAAACTTGTTAGAAATCTAAAAAAAGAAGGTGTTTTAAATACAAATATAGGCAGCTTATCCAGAATGTTTACAAGCAAAACAATTAAATTCGAAACAGTGAGTCTGATTCTGGATTATCTGGGCTGCAAAATTGAAATATCAGATAACAAAAAAAGCCAATAATTTCTAACCTTCCATTAAAGAGTCTGTGAAAATTCTCAAGCACTGTTCAAACATTATTTATTCTTTTGAGTCTGCATAAAAGTTAAGTTTTTTCCCGCATCTTCTTTTTGTTATATAATTCAAATAAGATTTTAATGAGGCTGAAACTTATGAAAATGAGCAAACTTTTTGTACAAACTTTGCGGGACTTTCCTGCTGACGCAGAAGCAATAAGCCACAAGTTCCTTTTGCGCGCAGGTTATATTAAAAAGCTTGCAAACGGGATTTATTCATATTTGCCTTTGATGAAAAGAGTTCTTTTAAAAATTGAGCAAATTTCCCGTGAAGAATTAAATAAATCAGGCGCGCAGGAACTTTTAATGCCTTTTGTTCAGCCTGCCGAATTGTGGCAGAAATCAGGGCGTTATAACGCATACGGCAAAGAACTTCTCCGCCTGAAAGACAGGCACGATGTTGAACTTTGTCTTGCACCCACTCATGAGGAGGTTATAACTTCTGTTGCAGACGGTATCTTAACTTCATACAGGCAGCTCCCTATTAATTTATATCATTTTCAATTAAAATTTCGCGATGAAATTCGCCCGAGATTCGGACTTTTAAGGGGCAGAGAATTTATAATGAAAGACGGTTACAGTTTTCATGCAACTAAAGAAAGTCTGGATATTGAATATAAAAATATGTGGAAAACTTATGAAAGAATTTTTAAGCGCTGCGGACTTGAAACAAAAGCGGTTCAGTCCGATTCGGGCGCTATAGGGGGAAAGGTCAGCCATGAATTTATGGTTTTGACCGATACTCAATCAGGCGAGGACAATGTTTTTTATTGCAAAGAATGTACTTACAGCGCAAATTCAAACCATGCAGTTTCAAAATTGCCGGTTGAAAATACAACCACGCGTTTTATAAAAGAAGAAATTGTTGATACGCCTAACATTCGTACAATTGAAGAACTTACAAAATTTTTAAATGTTGAAGAAAATAATATTTTGAAATCGGTTCTTTATATTGCGGATTCTAAGCCCGTTATGGTTATGATCAGGGGTGATAAAGAAGTTGAAGAAACTAAGCTTTTAAATGCAGTTTTTGCACGTGAAATAAGAAAAGCCACGGAAGATGAAGCAAAAGAAATAACCGGAAGCGAAGCCGGGTTTCTTTCTTATATCGGAATAGAAGATAAAATTAAGGTTGTTTTTGATATTTCTTCTAAGGGTATGAAAAATTTTGTTGCAGGTGCAAATATCCCGCATAAACACATAGCAGGGCATAATTTTGAAAAAGAATACGATTTTGTTGATGTTTCGCTTGTAAAAGAAGGCGAAAAATGCCCTGTTTGCGGGAAACCGTTGTATGTTACAAAGGGTATTGAAGTAGGCAATATATTTCAATTGGGTACAAAATATTCGGAGCCGATGAATGCCTGTTATACGGATGAAAACGGGCAAAATAGGCCGTTTATAATGGGGTGTTACGGTATTGGAATTACAAGAACAGCTGCTGCTGCCGTTGAAAAACACCATGATGATTACGGTATTATATGGCCTCTTGCAATTGCGCCGTATCATTGCGTTATAGTTCCGGTTAATATTCAAGAACAAGAACAAAAAACTGTTGCGCTTGAAATTTATGAAAAACTGTTAAATAAGGGGGTTGAGGTTGTTCTTGACGACAGAGATGACAGAGCGGGCGTAAAATTTAAAGATGCCGATTTAATCGGCTTTCCTTTTAGAATTACAGTAGGCAAAACAATAAAAGACGGGCTTGTGGAATTTAAAACCCGTTCAAATGGCGAAGTCATTACAATTAGTCCTGATGAAGCTATTGAAAAAATTGTCGGTGCTGTCAGAGAATTAAACCCTACAAAAAGTTTTTGCGAGGTATAATGACTCAAATTAAATTTTCTGTTTCAATAGTTCACCTTTATCCCGATTTATTAAATATATACGGCGATTTGGGCAATATTATAACTCTTGTTAACAGAGCAAAATGGCGCGGAATTGAAGTTGAAGTAAAAAATATAAAAGCGCTTGACAGAATGCCCTCAGATTTTGCAGATATTTATTTTATCGGCGGGGGGCAAGACGGGCAGCAAATTGCAGCTTCAAAGGAATTATTAAAAAATAAAAATTTTTTAATGGATGCTGCAAATGATAATGCTGTTTTTTTGGGAATTTGCGGGGGGTATCAGCTTTTAGGCGCATATTATCAGCCTTTTGATGCAGACAGGCTTTCCGGTATAGGGCTTTTAGATATATATACTGTCGCTGGAAAAAAACGTTTTATAGGAAATGTAACGGGTATTTTTCCAAAAACAGAAACTGTTCCGCCTGCCTTAAATAACGAATTCAGGTCTTTTAATATGGAAAATAAAACCGTTGTCGGCTTTGAAAATCATAGCGGGCTTACATATTTAAAAGGGGAAACAAAACCTTTTTTAAAAGTATTAAAGGGTAACGGCAATAACGGTGTTGATAAAACAGAAGGTGCCAGACTTAAAAATGTATTCGGCACATACCTTCATGGTTCTATTTTGCCCAAAAATCCCGTTTTTGCAGACTATCTGCTTTCGCTTGCACTAAAAAGAAAATATAAATGCGAAATTCCTTTGGAAAGTTTAGACGATTCTATTGAAAATAATGCGCACGAGTATTCCAAAAAGCTAAAGTATTAAATTTCGTCTTCGTCAATGTAGTTATCATCAAACTCGTTTGCCTGCGTAACCATAAAAGGCGGTATATCGGTTTTTTTGTTTAAAAGAAAGGTTACTATTGAAATCGGGAATGTTTCAAGGAAGATTTTATATTGCAAATTGCTGTTATTATACGCTTGTATAGCTTTTCCTACAGCTATTTCGCTTTCAATAATTGAATTTATAATTCCCTGCATTTCAGAATCACCTTCCATTAAGGGATAATCTGCCATTGAAGTTTTTATTGCTTCAAGTTTGTAGTTGATATTGTTTTCATTTAAAAGCCGCATATTTAGAAATTTGATATCCTTTTCTTCGTTTATTGCTTTTATAATGAGGGTATTTAGAGCTTCTATATCGCTATGAAATTTGTTCATATATCTATCGCAAACACTTAGATATTTTTGCAGCCATGAATATCTGATATTAAGCGTGTCAGAAAGAAGCTGCCAATCAATTAACAGTTTTTGCTCTTTTTTCTTTATTGAAGCAGCGGCTGCAAAAAGCCCAAAAATAATTCCTGCTATTACGCCCAGTAAGATTCTAACTGCTGCATCCATTCTATTCTCCTTTTTATTAATATTACATTATTTATTTGTTTTGTGCAATAACCGTAATAAAATAACGGACTTTTTAAAGCCCGTTATTTTAAAGGAGGTTATGTGAAGCGCTCCTTTTTTAAATAGGGTGTATGCCCCATTTTTTATTATTATGAATTATTAGTTATTGCCGAATGCTATTGTAACTTTTTCTTTCGGGTTTACCCTTGAAATTCTGTTACCTGAGCCGTCTACAAGATAGGTAAGCTCATCGCCTGTGTTCTGGAAAAGTCCCATTGTGCCTGATAATGCAGTCCTTGTAAGGTCAACAGGAGCTTTGAAAGTGGTTTTTATTCCATCGCCGTAGCTTCTTCCCGCAGCCATTATATTTCCCTGGAAAAGCTCTCCGGTACCGGTACCTACCTGATCAAACAAAGCTTCAGACGCGTTTCCAAGCCCTACAAGCATACCGCCTACTGTACGTCCTACGTTTCCAAGAGTTGAACCTACAAATGTAAACGGCATTTCAATGAAGCGGATTATTCCGTTTACATCTTTTTGTTTTTCTACCCTTGCGCTTAAAACCTGTTTGGGCAGTGTTTGTTTGCAGCCGTCGCAGCCCGCTATTTCATTGAATGAAAGTTTTAGCCCGCCGTCATCACACTTTGAAGGGCGTATAACTTCCGTTACTTTGCCGTATACTTTACTGCCTGCGGGATATGTTACGCCGTTTATTGTTATTTCATGGGTTGTTACTGCGGCAAATCTTTCGCCGACATTTGCATTTTTTGCGTTAATAATATCTTTCATTTCAAGCGATAGAGTTGGTATGCAGACAGGAGTTTCTTTTTCAACAAAGGTTGCTTTGCTTGGCCCTATTGCGGTTTTTGTCGGTTGATTTACATCGTATCCGCCTGCTACTCTGACATTTTGCAGCATTGAAGATACTTCGGCGCGGGTAGCCTTATCCTGCGGCCTTATTTTTGATGAGGCACTGTCTTTAAGGGCGCCGTTATCTATTGCTTTTGCAACGCATTCCCTTGCCCATGAAGGAACCTGAGCGCCGTCTTGATATTTGCCCAAAATTTCATCTGCTTTGCATGAATCCATAGGACAATTTATTCCTTTTGATATAATTGTCATAGCTTCGCTTCTTGTAATAGGATTATTGGGGTAAAATTTGCCGTCAGGGTGTCCTGCAAGCATATCTGATGAAACGCCTTTATTTATTGCTTCATATCCCCAATGATTTTTGGAAACGTCTTTAAAATCGCCCTCTGTAGTCATGGGTGTATTTTCAAGATTGTATCCTTTTACAACCATAGATGCCATTTCGGCGCGGGAAATATTTTTATTAGGTTTAAAAAGATTATCGGGATACCCTACAACAACGCATTGTTCCGTCAAACGGTTAATATCATCAGATGCCCAGTAACCGTTTGGCACATCCGGATATTTTTGACCGAATATGCCGGAAGCAGCGCCTGTTGCGCACCCGCAATCGGATTTTTTATCTAAACACGGTTCAATTTCTTTGTATGTGGCTTTCATTGTGTTAGGTGATTGAATATTCGGCTCAGGACAGCAGTCCGATTTAGGAAGAATTTTTTCATCCAATACAGGTGCTGCTGCACCGGTTATGCACCTATCTTCAACCGGCACGCCTGCAACCAGTCCGCCGTTATTATCCTTAACTATTGCGGAATTATTAAATTCGCCGAGTACAGCGTTATTTGCCGGTGAATATACCGCGTTAGGGTAAGAATAAGTTTGAAGATTTACATTGTCTTTGTGTTCGTAGCACGGCGCCTGGCATTTATCTTTTTTGCATTTGCAATCATCTGCCTTCTGCTTGCAGCTGTCGCACGGAGCTGCTGCGCCCGTCTGGCAGGGATCGCACTTTTTTGCCCGTTTTTCCTTTTTGCATTTGCAATTTTGCTTTTTTTCCTTGCATTTGTGGCATGTTGCAGTGTCCGGTGTTACCGCCTGTGTTGATTCAACAGGACACGCGCCTCCTGTTGAGCATGCAGCAAAGCTGACCGGAACCGTAAAGGCAAAGACGGTGGCAGCCATTGTTGCTGTAAGTAAGATTTTTCTAATAGTCATCTTTCCTCCTTTAAAGTAAATATTTATGAATATGCAAAAAGTGCATATCATTTATCTTTAAATGAATTATGCACTTTTAAAAAGCTATCTTCATTACCGACGGGGACTATCTTTGTGGATTATTTTTGCTGTACATATTACCCGATTGGATAGTTTCCCCGATAAATAAGGAAAGATTAAAGGATAATAAGCGAAGGATTAGAATGTCCCTTCTATTTCTTTAATTATATAATCAGCAACCCAGCTATAATTTTTGTCAGTTTCGGCAAGCTGCTTTAATGAATTTATTGAGCCTTCACCTATTCTGATAAGACTCATTGCCGCAACACCGCGCTGAATGCCCTTTGAACCTGTCAATTTATCAATAAGAAAATCTATTGCGCTTTCGCCATAGCTTACGATACTGTTTTCAATCTCGCTTTTTTTATTGTTGTCTGCGTTTTCCAAATTTTCAAATAAAGCTCTTAAACTGCCTTTAATGTTTTTAATCTCTCTCAATGCGCCTTTTGCTAATACTGCCTGCATTTCTTCTCCTTTACATGTTCTATATTCTGAATTATAAACTAAAAAAATCATAATTCCGGTTTTGTTTATACAATCTTAATATCGTCCTGTTATCTTATTGTATCTTGCAACAAACCATGCAGAAATTTATTTGGAGATATAAAAATGAAAAGCAGAATTAAAAAAGTCATGGCAAGGCAGATATTGGATTCAAGGGGCAATCCTGCGATTTTTGCGCAAATTGAACTGAATTGCGGAATAAAAGGTGCCGCTTCCGTTCCTTCGGGCGCATCTGTCGGAAAATATGAAGCGCTTGAACTTCGCGACAATGAAAAGAATGTCTATTTCGGGCGCGGTGTTCTTTGTGCAGTTAATAACGTCAATGCAAAAATTTCTAAAATTTTGGAAAATAAATCCGTTATTGAACAAAGGTCTATTGATTATTTAATGATTGAAGCAGACGGCGAAGAAAATAAATCAAATTTTGGCGCAAATGCAATTTTAAGTGTATCTCTGGCTGCTGCCCGCGCAGCTTCCGCTTTGTTAAATATTCCTCTTTATAAGTATTTAGGGGGAATATATGCAAATATTACCCCGATACCGCTTGTTAATATAATAAATGGCGGAGTTCATGCCGGCAACGGTTTAGATTTTCAAGAATTTATGATAGTTCCTCTCGGCGCTGAAACATTTTCAAGCGGGGTTAGAATGTGTGCGGAAATTTTTTGGACGCTGAAAAATATTCTAAAAAAGAAGGGGTATAATGTTCAAGTTGGCGATGAAGGCGGATTTGCCCCCGATTTAAAAACGTCAAAAGAAGCATTGGATTTAATTTTAGAAGCAATTAAGGGTGCAAATTATTCTTTATCTGATGTAAAAATTGCTCTTGATACAGCTTCAAGCGAGTTTTATGATAATGAAAAATATATATTAAAAAACGAAAAACTTGAACTTACAAGTGAGGATATGCTTGAATATCTGGTAAACCTTACCGAAAATTATCCCATTATTTCAATTGAAGACGGCATGGCGCAAAATGATTATTCGGGCTGGCAGATTTTAACGGAAAAATTGGGCAAAAAAATCCTTCTTGTGGGAGATGATTTGTTTGCAACAAATTCTAAACTTTTAAAAGAAGGAATAAAAACCAATCTTGCAAATTCAATTTTAATTAAACCAAATCAAATAGGCACGCTGACAGAAACTTTAGATACATTTATGCTGGCGCAAAAATCAGGATATAAAACAATTATTTCGCACCGCTCGGGTGAAACGGAAGACACGTTTATTTCGGATTTGGCTGTCGGGCTGAATGCAGGGTTTATAAAAACGGGTTCGATTTCAAGGGGAGAGCGTATTTGTAAATACAACAGGCTGCTTGAAATAGAATATGAATTAAATTTAAAACTCTCAAATTTAAAAGGTTCAGGTGCAATATATAACAACTGTTTTGAAAATTTTAGCAGCACAAAATGCGTGTAGCATTATTATGAGTCAATCAGCTTAATTTAACCGCACAGGTTCATTTAACCCTATTTTTATTTTTTATGATACAATTTTTGTA
>JAJQDG010000029.1 GCA_021202305.1 Candidatus Gastranaerophilales bacterium | reverse complement strand
GTTCAATAAAATTTGAAATGGATTTTATCACTTCTTTATTTATTTCTTTCATGGAAGGAATAATTTTTTCACGAATTAAATTTCTTTTATATTTTGTGTCAAAATTTGATTTATCGACAACGTATTTAATATTATTCTTTTTTGCATAATCTTCAATTCGGGTGCGCTCAAAATCAAGAAGCGGTCTATAATAAAACCCTCTTATTTTAGGAATTGAATTCAGCCCCGAGGGGCCTGTTCCTTTTACGAGCCTGTAGATGAGGGTTTCTACATTGTCATTTTTATTATGGGCAAGAAAAACCGCATCGGCATTAAATTTTTTTTGGCAGCGGGCAAAAAAATCATACCTTGCTTCTCTTGCACCGGTTTCTGTTTTCTTAATTTTTGGAGAAAGCGTTTCTGAATAAAATTCAATATTTTTTGAAAGTGCGAGTTTTTTTACAAATTCTTCATCCTTTTTTGAATTTTCGCCCCGCCAATTATGATTTAGATGAATTACTTTTAATTTTAAATTAAGTTTGCATAAAATATCAAAAAGCACAGCGCTGTCTACGCCGCCCGATAATCCTATTAAGATATTTGCGTTTTCAAGATTGTTTTCTTTTATAAAATTTTTAACCGTATCAATCATTAATCAATTCTTTAGTTTTTAATACAAATTCTTTTGCTTTTTTTAGGGCATTTTCATAATTATATCCCGAAACAAGCTTCCTTGCGTAGCTGCCGTATGCAATTGAAGGCTTAAAGCCTGTTTCATGCGCTAATTTTGCCGTATAGCTGTTTGTTCCGCCCGATAATATTACATTATAACCCAATTTTTTACAAAAAAGCCCGAAGGCAACGGTTTCAAGCGTGCTTGCATAATCATCTGTGCCGCCGTTCATTGAATTGCCGTCTGCTTGAACAAGAAAATTTCTTCCCCCGCAAAAATTTTTTAACTCCGGCAAAAGTTTTTCCACCTGCCGGTTTGAAAAAAACTTTCTGCTTAAACAAACGCTTATCTTGCAATCTGTATCTTTAATCCGGAAAAGTTTTTCTTTAAATTCTTTTTTTATTAAATCAATATCATCAATTGATATATGAATTTCAAGCGTATCAAGCTTTGCTTTTGTATCTAAAAAATCTTTTAACCCGTCATTTTTGTTATCGTACATTAATATTGCATTATTCGGACAAACATTTTTGCAGCGGGCGCATCCTATGCAAAAATTTGTTTTAATATGCGGGGGGTCAATTGCATTTTCACTGCATTCTTTCTTGCACTTTGCGCAAAGAATACATTTATCCTGAGAAATTTTTGCTTTTTTGGCGTGAATATCTCCGGAAATCGGAACGGAAATGCAAAAATCGAAATCTAAAAGGTTAAATCCCTTTTCCAGAAGCATTTTTTGTACATCATACATAACAAATGGAGATGTATCAATTATATCCGCTTTTGCACCCGCCCAAACATTAACAAGGGAGCAGACTTTTTCCCTGTCTGAAAGCCCCATTCCCGTTATGAGCTTAAATTTGCCCGCCACTGATTTTAATCCGGCAATGTACCGTGGACAAGCGCCACATTTGAACCGTCAAGCTCAAAACACCTGCAAAGTGCTTCCGTTGCTTGTTTTGCGTGCATTTTTTCAACCAGACAGCTGATTTTTATTTCCGAAGTTGAAATCATTTTAATATTTATGCCCTCTTTTGCAAGCGTTTCAAACATTTGCGCCGCAATCCCGGGGCGGTCAATCATGCCGGCGCCGACTATTGAAACTTTTGCTATATCTTCATCAATATGGATATTTGACGGATTTAAAATTGAACTTATTTCATTTTCGACCGAAACAAATTTGGCAAGGTCATCTTTGTCTATAGTAAAAGCAATATCATTCGTATTGCTTACATGTCTTGCATACGACTGGATAATCATATCAACGGAAAGTTCATATTTTGCAAGCAGTGAAAAAAGCTTGCTCGCGTTCCCCGGTCTATCCGGAACATCGCATATTACTACGCGCACCTGAGATTTATCACAGGCAAGACCGGTTACGGGTTTATATATTTCCATGTTTTCTACTCCTATTACAAGTGTTCCCAAATCATCTAAATTAAAAGAGCTTCTAAGGCGCATAGGCACCTGAAATTGTTTTGCCGTTTCAACCGAACGGGGGTGTAAAACGTTCGCACCTACTCTTGCCAATTCCAGCATTTCTTCATAAGAAATTTTCTTTAATTTTTTTGCAGTAGGCACTACGCGCGGGTCTGTAGTATAAATACCTTCAACATCCGAATATATATCACACCTTTCAACCTGCAATTTTGCAGCAATTGCAACCGCTGAAGTATCGGAGCCGCCCCTTCCGAGCGTTGTGATTTCACCCTGTTTTGTTACGCCTTGAAAACCTGCAACTATTACTATTTCGCCGTTTTTTATATGTTCCGATAATTTATCTGTTTTGATATCAACAATTCTCGCTTTTGAAAATGTTTCCTCGGTTAAAATTCCAACCTGCGCGCCCGTCATTGAAACAGCGCTGTAACCCAGTTCATGGATTGCCATGGTTAAAAGCGCAATGGAAATTTGTTCGCCCGTTGACATTAACATATCCATTTCGCGCTCTGAAGGGTGGTCTGATATTTTATGAGCCAGTTTAATCAGATTATCGGTTGTATGTCCCATTGCAGAAACAACAACAATAACGTCATTTCCAAGTTTTTTCTCTCTGACAACGGCATTTGCAACATTTTTAATTTTGTCAATATCCGCAAGCGACGTGCCGCCGAATTTTTGAACTATGATAGACATCAGTTAATTTTCCTTCATTTTTATCAATTCTTCTCTGAGATTTATAAATCTTTCAGTTTCAAAATGCAATTCCTTATTTTGTGAGATTATTTTATCACAAATTTGTATAGTAGGCTCAATTAAATCGCTCCTGTTATCTTTTTCAATGTACTCTTTATTTAAAAGCGCTCTTAAAAAACAGGTATCCTCTTTTTCTTTTATATTATCATCTTTCAGCTCTTTTTCGGCATCTTCCGTTTTGCCCATTTTGATTAAACATTCTATCTTTGCATACTTTGCAAAATTAAAATCTTTATCAATTTCAAGCGCCATATTAAACTTTTCAAGCGCATCAAAGTATTGACCTTCTTCAAGAAGCAAAACTCCGTACATTAAAAGTACTTTTGTATTATTTTTATTTTCTTTGTACACACTCCTGATTTTGCGCATGGCGCCCATTTTATCTCCGGAATTCAGATATGCTGCCGCAAGACGTATTTTCACATCATTATTTTCAGGGTTGTATTCCGCTGCCTTCTTCCAGGCATTAACGGCATTTTCTTTATCGCCGTTTAATTCATAGCAATTTGCAATATTGATATATATGTGTCTTGCCGAAATATTTGTATTCAGTGCTTTTTTAAAGTATTCAGCCGCCATAGCATAGTTTTTTCTTTTAAAATGATACTGCCCCAAATTATAAAGCGCGGATGTAAAATCGGGTTTTAATTCAACCGCTTTTTCAAGCATTTTGCAGGCATCGTCTTCTTTATCGGTTTTTAAATACGAAACGGAGAGTGCAAAAAATATAAAAGGATTTTTATCATCTAATTCCTTTGCTTTATTTAACGGCTCAAAAGAACATTCCCATTTTTTAAAAAATTGATACGCCGCCCCGAGCGAATAATAAAATTGCGAATTTAAAACACATTCATTTTTTGCATTATCAAAGGATGCAAAACATTCTTTTTCTTTTTTTAATTGAAGCCAGCTTTCAGCCAAAGCAATGTGCGCTTCGAGCTTTTTTGGATTAATTGCTATTGATTTTTTTGCGTATTTTATCGCATTTTTATAATTTTTTGTTATAAAAGAAACTGATGCCAGATGATAATATGCATCGGGATGAAAGGGCTGTATGGCGGCGGCTTTTTTTAAGCGTTCTTCAGCACCTTTAAAATCTTTGCATTGTGAACAAAGTACGCCCCACAGATACCAGCTTTGAGCATTTACGGGGTTTAGAAAACATGCCGTTCGAAAATCCGAGTGCGCCTCTTTTGTTCTTCCGTTTTTTGCAAAAAATATTGCTCTGTTTATGTATATCGCGGGTTCTCTGGGGGAAATTTTTAAAGCCGTGGAAAAGGCATGTTCGGCTTCTTTTGTTTTATTTAATTCGCAATAAATAGAACCTATCATCTGATAAGCTTTTACATTTTCTAAGTCTAATTCAAGTGCGCGCTTAAAAGATTTAAGCGCCTGTTCAAAATCACCCTTTTTTGCCTGAGCTATCCCCAGATTCATGTATGAATTTGAATTTGCGTAGGGCATTTGAATGCTTTTTTCAAACATTGAAATAGCATCGTCATTTTTTCCTTCATCAAGAAGTTTTATACCCCAATTTATATAGGCATAAACGGGCATGGAAACTTCAAGCGCATTTTCTTTGTATTTATTGACGTAATCGTCCAGTTTGTTAATTTTTTTAAACAGTGTTTTTATAAAATCAAACATATAAGGCATGATACTATACAATAAGCTAACTGTACATTTTTTTTGCAATATCTGTTACAAAGGGAACATAAGGCAGTTTGCCGAAAATCGAAATGAAAGACAGGTAAATAAGAAAAAGCAAAATCACGTAATTAATAAAAGACATTGTAGCAAAAATAGGTGCTGAAAACAAAAGAATGTGCATTTTTAAAAAGAATTTGCCTATTAAGGGCAGATTTATCAGTATTCCTATAAAAATACTGTAAGAAAGGCTGATAATCGAAAAAATTATGCATATTATAAAGGATTGCACTAAATTAAGAACAAGATATTTTGAATTTGCCCGCCTGAATAAAAATGCATTGATTATAAACCAGATCATCCCGATTACGCCCAGTGTCAAATAAGAGCCTGCGGATAAAAACCTTTCTAAGGGGGTGATACTATTTTCACGCTGCATTTTTGATTTTATCCTCAATAAATTCGCTCATAATATCGATGTAAATAAGGATAATTTCAGCGTTATCTTTTGTTTCTTTCATTGCAAGCCGGTAATAATTTATGGCGTTTTTCATATCGGATTCAAACATGTAGGCATTTGCGATAAAAACATAGAGCATGGTTTTATTTTCAGCAAAATCAAGCGCTTTTTTATACACATCAATCGCTTCGTTATATCTTTTTTCTCCCGACAATAAATGCGCCAGAAGGGTATAAGCATTCGGCTTTTTCGGCTCTATTTCAATTGCGTTTTTATAATATTTTATTGAAGAATCAAAATCTTTTTCATCAGCGCAAAAAATTGCCCTGCAAACCCAGGCTGAATAATAATCGGGCTTTATATCAAGAGTTTTTACAAAATATTCTTCTGCTTTTTGCTTTTTGCCCGTTTGCACATATAAATTTGCAAGTGCAAGAGAAACCTGAGGATTTTGCTTTAATTCAAAAGATTTCAATAACAATTCTTCAGCAGTATCAACATCTTCCATTCTCTGGCACAGCGTTCCGAAATTTGCAAGATATTCAGGGTTTTCCGGCTCTAACTTCATTGTTTTTGTAAAGCATGCTTTAGAATCGGAATACTTTCCGTTGTCTGAATACAAAATGCCGAGCGCATTATAGATTTGAGCATTTTTCATCCCGTTTTTGACAGCGCTGTTGTATTCAAGAAGCGCATCGTTAAAATTATTCATTTCGGCGTAAACATTGCCTAAATTGTAATGCAAGAGTGAATTTTCAGGTTCTATTTGAATACCTTTTTTATAAAGTTCTATCGATTTATTGTAACAATGCTTATAAAACATTAAGCTGCCGGAATTTAAAAGCGCTTGAATATCGCCTTCATTTCTTTTTAAAATTTCTTCATAGGCTAAAAGTGCCTTATTCCAATCTTTTTTCGAAATATAAAAATCGGCAAGCGCCCTGTAATTATCAAGATTGTCAGGGTTTTCATTAATTTTTTTCATTAAATCATCAAACATAAGCAATTCCCGAGGGTAAATCCGTAACCTGTTAATTATACCCGTATATTACCAAATTGGAAAAGATGTTGCAAGATTTTTGTATTATAATTTCCGGTATGAAAAATATATTATTTATAATTGATGAAATTGAATATAAATATTTTGAATTTAACCCTTTAGTTACTGATTTTTGGCTTATCAGAACTTTTCTTGAAGAAGGTTATTCAGTTGATATAACAACAAAACATGAATTATTCCTTGTGAACGGAAACCCTTTTGCGCTTAAATATTCGGTTCGAACAAAAAATTCGGGAATTTTTAAATCCGGCTTGCCGGAAAAACAATCTTTGAATGATTATAAGGTAATATTTGTAAGGCCGGATCCGCCTGTAGATATTGATTTTATCAATGCAACATACGTATTAGACTGCGTTTCAAAAAATGTTCTTTGCATGAATAATCCTTCTTCATTGCGCAATATAAACGAAAAATTGTACATAAATAAATTTCCTTCTCTTGCGCCAAAAAATATTGTAACTTCAATTCCTTCGCTTATTAAAGAGTTCTTGTTTGAATATGGCGAAATCATTATAAAGCCGTTAAACAAATGTTTTTCGACAGGTGTTTTTTATCTTTCAAAAACAGATAAAAATATAAATGCCATAATAAATGCAGCCACAAATGACGGTAAAACAAAGGTCATGGTTCAAGAATTTTTAAAAGGAATTGAAAAAGGAGACAAAAGATTAATTTTTATCGGCGGTGAAATTTTTGAACAGGCAGTAACAAAAGTTGCAACGAATAACGATTTTAAGTTTAATGAACATAAAAAAGAAAATTTAATTTCAGGCGACCTGACTCCGGCACAAAAAGCCATTGCACCCGTAATTTCCGATGTACTGCTGAAAGATGGGATATATACAGCCGGATTGGATGTCATTGAAGATAAAATTATTGAAATTAATATAACAAGTCCATGCTTTTTTATAAATGAAATAAATGCGCTTTACGGAATAAAATTTGAAAAAATTATTTTTGACAAGCTCCAAAAAATAATAGAGGCAAGCCTTCTAGTCAAATGTTAACTTTTATTGCCACGGACTAGCAAATTTTTTTTATTACATGATTTGTACAATTGTTATGAGAGTATATCAGCAGCAATATTCCGATATTTCTATATATAAAAGTCCTTCCAAAACACGATTGAAGGAACATAACGAGCAGTATAGCAGAAAAAACAAAGAAGAATTGCAACAAGTCAGACCCGCAGGGCAAACAAGCCTGAGCGGGTCTGAGCGTTCAGGGGATATTTCATTTACGGGCGATCCGAGACTTGTTACAAAAATAGCTAAAGAAGCCCTTAGCGGTTCGGATTTTTCAAATGTATCCGAATGGGCAAAAAAAATGGGCGGCGCAGGCTGGTTCGATAAAGTTTTAAAAAGCGTTAACGAAAACGAAGCCTTTTATGAAGCCATAGTTGCACTGGTTGTTGCAGGTATGTTAAAACCTATTTGTGTTCTTGCAATGCCCGGTGCCGAAAAAGAAGATAAACAAATGTCCGCTACCAAAAATGCAGTTTCCGCAGGCGCCGGATTTATTATTTCCAATTTAATTTTAGGTCCCTGCTCAAAAGCGGTTAACAAAATAACAGACAGTTTTGAAACTTCTAATCCGACTAAATATATAAAAAATGCCGAATATGTAAGAGAATTGACAAATGATGAACTTATTGAATACACAACAAAAAGCGGCACTGCCAAGAAATTAAAAAGCACACTTGGAGATGCTTTTAAAACCGCGTACAAAAAATTTCCGGATATGGGTGTTTCTCCGCTAAAGGCAAGCATAACAATTGCTTTAACCCCCTATGTTTTAAATATTTTATTTGGCAAAAATAAGAAAAAAGATAAAACTCCAAAAACAGATA
>JAJQDG010000009.1 GCA_021202305.1 Candidatus Gastranaerophilales bacterium | reverse complement strand
TATTTAGAGTTTTTAGAAAAATTAAAATTTTTCCCGCAGGTTTTTTGTTTAGAAATTTATGTTGTTCTTGTATAAAATCTGATTTTTAAATTTGCAATTAAAATTGTTTTGTCGCGGCGCCAGGATACAATTTCAACATGGGATAAACCGATAAGATATCTTTCATTTAAGAGTGTTTTTAAGAAAGACTGAATTTCTGAATATTTGCCCACAACGGTTGCGGTAAGCTCGCAAACATTGTAATTTTTAAGTTTTGAAGCAAAAATAGGATCTCCCGAAGGTGCATAATCATATCTGACCGATCTTATCCTGATACCTGTTGCTTTTGCAACGTCTATGACATTGTCAAACAATGGCGCAAACGAAGCTTCCGTGCCGAAATTCACCCCTTTAAGCTCAAGCACCTGTTTTAAATCCGGATCTCTTACTTCGGCTTTTTGTTCCGCTACTCGCTTTTCAAGCTGGTTTTTTGCCTGCAATTGACTGGTTAATTCTGTCGATTGTTTAATATATTCGCTTGTATCTTTGCTCAGTTCATTGCCGCCCAGGTATATACCATAGCACAGTCCGCCTACGGCCAATATGGGCAGTATGACAAATATTATCTGGTCTTTAAGCAGTTCTTTATACTTAATATCCATAATTATTTTATTTCCTTCAAGTTAATTTCAACATCGGGTACATCCGGTATGGGAATTTTGCCTGCAAGTTCCTGAACGGTAATAGGTCTTTGACCCCTATCAGTCAGAGTATCAATAAGCCCGTTTTTATTTTCGCCGTCGTTATTGCCGCCGTTATTTTGCGCATCTCCGACAGCCTCTTGAACCTTAAATAACAAATCGTTCGGGTTTCCGTTATCATCAAATGATTTTTGATAGCTTGTATTTGAAATTTCAAACGCAAAAGCCTGAGCGGCACCTTTATTTTCCATAACAAGAGAATCAGCATCGCCGTTTGTGTTTTTTACTTCTTCTTTAAATACTTCAAGCTTATTTAATTTTATGTCAGATTGCGGCAGCAACGTTTTTAGACCGCTGTAATAATTGTAAATATCATCAATACTTAATGAGTATCCTTCTATTGCAACATTTTTTCCGTCTTTATTTATATAATAAGTAAGCCATACATGCACAGGTATATCGGACGATAAAGAATCGTAATATTTGATTGCAATTTTATTATTGTCGCTTATTTGCCTTACCAGTGATGTTATATTATTGCCCAGTTTTTCTTCCAGTTTTTCAATTTCAGCTTTTATACCGGTGATTTTCCCTTTAGTTTCTGTTGCTTTGTTTTTTACAAGTATATCAATGCCGTATAGGGCGCCATATACAGCGGCACCAATTACAGCTATTATAACCGCTATAATGAATAAAAACTTTGGAACGGTTTCAGAAGTGAGTCTTACTTTTGTACCGTTTTTTAATTCTAAAATACCGTAGCTTATAACTCCGTCATAATTTACATCGCCAAGTACATTAAGCGTTGCAAAATTTTCAATTTTTGGAATTGACGCTCCTAATACATTCAAGCTCATTGAGGCCGATTTTTGTTCGGGAACGGTTTCCGAGGTTTTAATCGGAGGCTTTTTAGCAAAAGTGTTTGAATCAATTGTGGCTATTTCTTCATCAAAGGGTATATCTTGTTTTAATCGCTCTGCCGAAACATTATCAGTTAAGCTGTAAATAACAAGCTTTCTTACCTGTGAATTGGTAAAATGCTGCGCAACGGCTGATGATAAAGCAGAATACACTTCATCACCGTCAAAAGACATAATGGCAAAAGGAACTTCCATATAGTCAATAACTTTTGCACCGTACATTTGAAAAATTACAAAGCCGTTTGGATTTATCTGTAATATATCCCAGTATCTGCTATTTGTAACAACATCATAGCAAATTCCCGTTGCTGCTATTGCGCGGGGAATTGCACTCGCGCTTGTTTCAACACCCAATAAGGCAATGTCTAAATCGGTAAGCGCGTCTTGAATGGCATCTACAACTCTGCCCTGGAATGACGTATAGGCAACGTATTTTGATCCGGTAGTCTGCGCTTCATTGGTCATATCAACCCAGGAATATATAGGCTCATCCTGTTTAAATACGTACGACTCTCCTGCTTCTGAAAGCGCCATGCTTTCAACTGCCTGCTGGTCAATTGAGGCATCATCTATACTTTTAAAACCGCTGTGTACATTTGGCAGAACGATAAAAACTCCGGCTTCATTCTTTTTCAGGGCAAGCTCATCAAATAAATCTGCAACAGCACTTCTGAAAAGATCAATATCCTGGATTTCTTTGTTTGCCATATTGTATTCAAGAAATCTGCGGCTATAGTCGGATACTTCATTCATGTTTTTGTTGTAAACACAAATTTCAAGCCCTAAGTTCGGTGTAACCGCCAAACCTACAATACGCTTCTTTTTATTTGCTCCGCCCGGAAGATTCATACTTTTCTTACACTATTTCCACTAATTCAGTATTTATAATACAATAATAATTGTACCATATAAATATTTTTAAAGAAAATATACAATTTGGTGGAGTAATAAATGGATTATATCTACGGCAAAAATACTGTTCTTGAAACTCTGATAAGTGCGCCGAAACGTGTTAATAAGGTTTTTATTCAAAAAGGTTCGGGGCTTGATAACCGCTTAAAAAAAATTAAAGAAATTTGCAGCATAAATTCAATACCTCTGGAATTTACCGATTTTAAAAGGTTTAAAACTTTATTTGAAGGCGATACCAACCTTCAATGCGTTGTTGCATATGTTTCGCCTGTTTCTTATAAAGATTTTGATGAATTTTTAGCCGAAGATAATTCTGAATATCGTAAAATTATAATTCTGGATGGTGTTAATGACCCGCACAATTTCGGCGCAATTATAAGAACGGCTGCTGCCGGAGGATACGATGCCGTTATTATTCAAAATCACCGTTCTTCTTTAGTTAATTCTACAGTTGAAAAAACATCCTCGGGCGCTGTTAATAAAGTTTCTATAATAAAAGTAAATAGCCTGAATAGTGCCGTTCAAAAGCTAAAGGATAATAACTGGTGGATAATTGCATTAACCGTACATACGGAAAATAATTATCTTGATATTGATTACAAGAATATGAATTTTGCATTGGTCTTTGGAAATGAAGGCGCGGGCATTACAAAAACTTTGATTAATATGGCAGATTATAAAGTTAAATTACCTACAAATTTTGAATCGCTAAATGTTTCCTGCTGTTGTGCCGTTATGGTATATGAAACAATGCGTCAAATAAATTATACATAGTATTCCCTAAATTAACTTTATATATTAACATGATTACCCGATAGGAGCACAAAATGAAAACTAAAACCCCGAAAGACGATGAAGAAATTTTTACATTTGAAGAATTTGACGAAAGCCAAATTCCCGCTTTAGAAGAACAGAATGAACTTGAAGATTCAAAAGAGCTTAAAGAAGATTACAAAAATATAACAACGGATGATTCTGTTAAAGCGTATTTGCAGCAAATAGGGAAATTCCCGCTTCTTTCTTTTGAAGAAGAAATGCAGGTTGCAAAAGAAATTAAAGAAAATAATTCACTAAAGGCAAAAGAACAGCTGGTTAATTCAAACCTGCGTCTTGTGGTGTCAATTGCTAAAAAATTCATAGGCAGAGGGCTTTCTTTTTTGGATTTAATTCAAGAAGGAAATTTAGGGCTTATTAAAGCTGCCGAAAAATTTGATTATTCAAAAGGATATAAATTTTCAACCTATGCAACCTGGTGGATTCAACAATCAATTACAAGAGGTATAGCGGATAAATCAAGGATAATACGACTTCCTGTTCACATGATTGAAACATTGGGCAGAATAAAACGTGCCACCTTTGAACTTTCAATTGAGCTTGGAAGAATGCCGACAAAAGAAGAAACGGCAGAAAGAGTGGGCATGAGTACTTCAAAATTAAACAGGCTCTTAAAATCTGCACAAGGTACAATTTCAATTGAAACACCCGCAAATCAAAAAGACGATTCGTCTAAAATTGCGGATTATATTGTTGATGAAACAGAATCCATGCCTGATACAAAAGTAACCCATGACAGCCTTTTAGGCGATATAAGAAAAATTTTGGATCAATTGAACCCGAAAGAAAAAGACGTTTTGATTATGAGATACGGGCTTGATGACAACGGGCGCAAAAAAACTCTTGATGAAATCGGCACGAGATACGGCGTTTCAAGAGAACGTATCCGCCAAATTGAAACAAGAGCAATTTCAAAACTTAAAAAATTGTGCAGAAATAAAAACCTGAGCTCAAATTTGAAAAACTATCTGGGTATTTAAAATTTCAAATGAGGATGCGGAAAAATTTTAATTTTTGCGCAAGCTCACTTAAATATGCCCACAAAAACCCGAATTATAAGAGCAAAGGTTTATATTGCAAGCACTGTTTGTTTCCCTTGCACAGGCTCAATTGTTAATTAAAATCCCGATACGATTTTTCTTGCTTCAAAATCTGCACAAAAAATTTCTTCAAGTGTCGGATTTTCGATTTGTCTTGCCTTTGAAAGCGCCTTTTCTACATTTTCAATAATTCCTTTTAGTTTTATCTCGCCTTTTAAAAATTTGTACACGGCGCATTCATTTGCAGCATTTAATACGGCAGGATAAACACCCCCCTTTTTTCCGGCTTCAAAAGCCATTTTAAGGCATGGAAATTTATCTGTATCCGGTGTTTTAAAAGTTAAAGTTTTGTCAAAAAAGCTAAAACTGCCTGTTTCAATGCCTTCCGTTCGTTTTGGATATGTAAGCGCATACTGGATTGGAATATGCATAGAGGGGTTTCCAAGCTGCGCAATGACAGAGCCGTCTATCATTTCAACGGCGGAATGCACGATAGATTCAGGGTGTATTACAACTTTTATATTGTCGTAAGGAATATCAAAAAGATGATGTGCCTCAATTACTTCAAGCCCTTTGTTCATTAACGTTGCAGAATCGATTGTGATTTTTCTGCCCATATTCCAATTCGGATGTTTCAGGGCTTCATCTGCGCGGGACAGGTATATTTCTTCTTTCGTCTTATTTAAAAAAGGGCCGCCCGATGCTGTTATTAAAATATTTTTTATAAAATGAAAATCTCCGTTTGAGGATTGCAAAATTGCCGAATGTTCGCTATCTACAGGCAAAATTTTAACATTGTTTGCCTTTGCTTTTGCCTTCACAATATCACCCGCCATTACAAGTGTTTCTTTATTTGCAAGTGCTATATCAATTTTGTTTTCAATTGCTTTTAATGTGGGTTTTAAAGCGATATTTCCGGTTGTTGCCGTTAATAAGATGTCTGTGTCGTCTGCTGCAATTTGAATTAAGCCTTCTTCCCCGTATAAAATTTCAAGTTTGTCATATTTTTCTTTTAAACTTTTGTACGCTTCATTTGAAAAAACACAAACCCGCTTCGGTTTAAATTTTTCAATTTGAGGGATAAACTTTTGCAAATTAGAATTGCACGCAAGCCCCTGTATTTCAAAACTTTCCTTATTTTTGATTTTTTCAAGCACCTCAAGCGTTTGCGTGCCTATGGAACCTGTTGAGCCTAAAATAGTTATTCTTTTTTTCATAAAAATATTTTATTATAAACATGTTTAATGTTAGAATAAACCTATGTATGAGTTTGATTTTGAGCTGGATGATTTTCAAAAAGAAGCTATCAGCCATATAAAAGACGGTAAATCGGTTGTTGTTTGCGCGCCTACGGGTGCGGGAAAAACTTGTATTGCCGAATCTGCAATACATTTAGCGCTTGAAAACGGCAGCAGGATTTTTTACACAACGCCCCTGAAGGCTCTTTCCAATCAAAAATTTTATGATTTTTCAAAAAAATACGGTGAAGATAAAACCGGTCTTTTGACGGGCGACACTTCAATTAACCGCAACGCGCAGATTTTGGTTATGACAACGGAAGTTTTCAGAAACATGCTCTATGGCACGACATTTGGCTCTGTTAGAGATAATCTGGCTGATGTAAGGTATGTCGTTTTGGATGAAGTTCATTATATGAATGACGAATCCAGAGGCACGGTCTGGGAAGAAAGCATAATATACTGCCCCTTCAATATACAAATAATCGCGCTTTCCGCTACGGTCAAAAATTCTAAACAGCTTGCCGATTGGATAAACGGCGTGCATGGCAAAACAGAAGAAGTATATACAGATTTTCGCCCCGTTCCTTTAAGATTTTATTATTATGATTCGTCAAAACAAGGTGCAATTTTACCCTTAATAACGCCAAACGGCGGACTGAATACAAAAATAAAGCCCGAATCAAGATACAAATATTTTAATTCAAAAACTGCGCCTAAAAATCCGATGTTTGATATAGTTGAAGTTTTGTCAAAACGTGATATGCTCCCCTGCATATACTTTACTTTTTCAAGAAGAAAATGCGACGACAATGCTCTTGCTTTATCTAAAGCCGAATTATTAAATGAAAAAGAAGCAAAAGAAATTGAGCATGCACTAGACGAATATTTATCAGAAAATCTTTATTTATACGGCTCACCCCTTCTTGATATTATTAAAAAGGGTGTTGCGCCCCACCATGCAGGGCTTTTGCCCGGGTTAAAAAACCTTATAGAAAGACTTTTTCAAAGAGGGCTTATTAAAGTTGTATTTGCAACGGAAACTCTTGCTGCGGGCATTAATATGCCTGCAAGAACAACTGTTATAAGTTCAATTTCAAAAAGAACGGATGACGGACACAGGCTTTTAAGCGCAAATGAGTTTCTTCAAATGTCGGGGCGCGCGGGGCGCAGAGGAATGGATGAGATTGGGTATGTTGTTATTGTTGGAACTCCTTTTCAAACGCCCGAAGAAGTGTATAATCTTGTAACAAGCGGTTCAAATCCCCTTGAAAGCAAATTTGCACCCCGATATTCCATGGTTTTAAACCTTTTGCAGAGGTTTTCGCTTGAAGAAGCAAAAGAGCTTATTTTAAAAACTTTCGGCTATTTTTCTTCAAACGAAAGGCTTTCACCGCTGGTATCAGAGCTTGAGAGATACGAAAGGGCAATTGATTCATTAAATAATTTTAACTGCCACATGGGACACAATGCAAAAGATATGGAGGAATTTATAAAATATAAAAACCTCTATATAGAGTACAGAACAACCCTAAAGGCGCTGAAACGCCAGAACAAAAAAAGCGGCTATGAAAAAGAAATTCAGGAATTTGCCGCAAAAACAAGCGAAATCACAAGAAAGGTTCACTCTTTCGGATGTAACGACTGCAAGGCGTATAAAAAACATAAAAAAGAGCTTGAACTTATAAAACGTTATGAAAAAAAGGCACGTCAGCTAAAAAAAGAAATTGATTTTCAAAAAGATATTTACTGGCAAAAATTTCTTGCCCACAAAAAAATTCTTGAAATATTCGGCAATTTAAAAGATGATTATCCTACTGAATTTGGTAAAATCACAATGGCGCTCAGGTGTGAAAATGAGCTTTATATTTCTGAAATTGTAAGAAGCGGCGTTTTAAATAATCTGAATCCGGAATGTCTTGCCTCCGTTGTATGCGCGCTTTCTTGCGAAGAAATGCGCGGGCGCGACAATGTTGTTACAATTCCGCCCTTAGAAACTTCGCGGAAGGTTTTATCAAAAATTAAAGATATCAGGCGGAAAATTTTCTTATCCGAAAGAGATTTCGACCTTGAAAATCCAATGAACCTGCACTCCCATTTTTCAGGCATTATAGAAAAATGGGTCAAAGGAAATTTAATTTCAGAAAATGATTCTATTGCACTTTGGAACGAGCTGTTTTCAGATACCGAATTTTCGGAAGGCGATGTTGTCAGGGCATTTAAACGCACAATTGACCTTTTAAGGCAGTTTACGGTAATTGATGGGGTTGATGAAGCGCTTATTATTACTGCAAAAGAGGCAATTAAAGCAATAAACAGAGAGCCTGTAAATATTGAATAGAAGGCTGCCTTAAAAACCCAAAAC
>JAJQDG010000019.1 GCA_021202305.1 Candidatus Gastranaerophilales bacterium | reverse complement strand
ATATAATACAAGATTTAAAAGAAAAATTGAACAACGGGAACGCCATTCAAATCAAAATTAAAGTAATTGCAGGAGCAAAGCAGAATTCTGTTGAAATTTTTGATGAAGAAATAATAAAAATAAAAATTAACAAACCGGCAGTTGACGGAAAAGCAAATAAGGCAATTATAGAATACCTTTCCGGCTTTTTAGATATTCCAAGGTCGAATATTAAGATTATTCATGGTGAAAAATCTACCCTCAAGGACTTGCGGATTATACCAAAAAGGCGTACAATGTAATTATTCAAGGAAGGCATATAATTTTAAATCGCTCAGGAAATAATATTTCTTAACATTTTTTGCAAAATTGACAATTAATTATTTGTTTGGACTTGATATATAAGTAAATATCATGGCTGAAGGTTAGAATTAAGTGGCAACTGACGAAAAAAATAACAATCAGAAGAATGAGAATGACCTAAAAAAAGATAACCAAAAACAAACAACAAGCCCGATTGGAACAATATTAACAAATCCCATTATGACAAACGGCATCGTAAATTCACGCACGTCCGCAAACAAATTGTATTCGACCGGCTCAACAAGAAGTTATCTCGCAAAACAGAGCAGTGTCGGTTTTCAGGAAATAATGCACCTTGTTAACAACGCTTTTTTAAACAAAAACGATATAGGACAGCTTTTTTATCTGTTAAATAACATAATGGTAAACAAATTGCAGGTATCATTTACTGCAATCGGACTGTACAATAAGCATTCCAACAGCGTAAATATAAAACTTGTGGATAAAATAGGCTCAACCTACACAACAAAAGCCGTTTTAACGGATGAAAATAATCCTGTTGTCAAGGCTATTACTTCTAAAAAAATAATCACCGCTCAAGATACAAGCTTTTTAAGCTCATGGTATCAAACTCATGTATCAACTGCAATAATACCGATGATGGCAATAGATGAGTGCATGGGTGTTTATATTGTCGGTAACTATCACCTTGGTGCAACAATAGAATTTTGCCAGTTAATTGCAAATACATTGGGGCTTTTTGCTCAAACAAAAAACCTGCTTGAACTTGTTGAAACAAATTCAGATACTGATCTGTTAACGGGAATTGCAAATCACAAACATTTTCAGGAAGAACTCCACAGGCAAATTCAACTGTGCGAAAAACAAAATCAAGCGCTTTCTGTTTTAATAGCAGACATTGCTAATCTTTCAAGAATTAACGGCGAATTCGGACATGCAAAAGGTGATGAAGTCATTAAAACGGTTGCGCATAAAATCAAACAAAACATAAGAAATACAGATTTTGCAGGGAGATTCGGCGGCGATGAAATCGGCGTCGTAATGCCGAATACAAGCCTTGAAGAAGCAAAATATATAGCGGAATATCTTTCTTATATTATTTCCTGCGTATACATTGATGATGTAGGGCCCGTTAAAGTAAGTATGGGTATTTCTTCCTATCCTAAATCTTCAGAAAGCCAGGAAAGACTTCTTGTTCTTGCAGAGCAAGCAATGTATATTTCAAAAAGCAAATCGCAGGTAACAGGAAATTGCAAAGTTATAACCAGCGAAGATTATAATTTTTGGGATGATGAAGCTCTTAAATGTTTCGCTGAAGTGTTAACAAAAAAACATGCGCAAATAGGCGTCCAATTTGAAGATGAACTTATAAATAAATTTCATAACGAACAGATTATTTCAAACTCGCACCTTCTTGATGTTGTTACTTCCCTTGCAAACACGATTGATGCAAAAGATACGTATACAAAAGGTCATTCAACCTCTGTCTCCAGATACTCGGAAGCCCTCGCGCGCGCTGTCGGGCTGCCTGAAAATGAAGTTGAACGCATAAGACTGGGCGCGCTTTTGCATGATATAGGAAAAATCGGCATTCCTGAAAATGTTTTAAGAAAGCCTTCTAAATTAACGGATGAAGAATGGGAAATAATGAAACAGCACCCTGCCATAGGCGCAGAAAAAGTGCTTGCGCCGAATGAATCATTAAGGGATTTAATACCGATAGTTAAATATCACCATGAACACTATGACGGCTCGGGATATCCGTACGGGCTTAAAGGTGAGGACATTCCCTACGCCGCAAGAATTGTTGCAATCGCAGATGCCTTTCATGCCCTTATTTCGGACAGACCCTACAGAAAAGGGATGGGGGTTGAAAAAGCTTGCGAAATATTAAAAATGGGCGCCGATGTTCAATGGGACAGAGAACTCGTCAGACAATTCGTAATTATCGCGCCGAGCCTTTCTACAAATATTTAGTTTTAAGGCATCCTCTTATGTATGGTGATAATATTCTATTTCATCGTTTAAATTAAGACGGGCGGCGTTTTTATTAAAAATTTTCGATTTATAAATTGACATGCGCGCAAGAAAATAAAGTATGCTGACGCCTAAAACCCCGAAACCGTATTTAATTGAGCGTTTTAAATTAATTGAACTGGCATCGGGAAAATATTTTGTCGGGCAAGAAATTTCCCCGATAGAATAACCGTAATAAAAGGTAAGTGCAAGCATTTCGTTATCAAATATAAAATCATTATCGCACTCTTTCAAGGGCAGATTTAGCAATATTTCCTTGCTAAAGGCGCGAAACCCCGTATGATATTCAGACAGTTTTTGCCCCATAAATATATTTTGGAAAAAAGTGAGACATCTGTTAGAAATATATTTATACAACGGCATGCCGCCCTTTAGAGCGGAATTTGTAAGCATTCTTGAACCTATAACCGCATCATATTCGCCGAATGCAATCATTGAAGCCATTGCAGGGACAAGTTTCGGCGTATATTGATAATCAGGATGAACCATAATTACAATATCGGCATTTTCCTTTAAGGCGGCAAGATAACATGACTTTTGATTTCCGCCGTAACCTAAGTTTTTTTTATGAACAACAGTTATAATATCAAGTTTTTTTGATATTTCTTTTGTATTGTCGGAAGAATTATCATCCACCAAAATAATTTTATCTACGAAATCACGATAAATTTCTTTATAGGTTATCTCCAGTGTTTTTTCCGCATTGTAAGCGGGCATAACAACGACAACCTTTTTACCGTTAATCATTTTTCTCTCTCCATGATAGAAAAATCATACCAAAAATTTTAGATGATATCAATAAACGGGTGTAAATTCCGTTTTTTCATCAGGCACAATTTTAAGAAACCCTAAAAGAGTTAAATCCAAATTTGCATATATGACTTTAATATACCCGTTGTTCATTGTTTCAGAACGACCGTACACAATTGCAGGGGCTTTTTCATCTTCATCTATTGACCTTGCATAAAGAGTAGCAATTTGTTTTTGTGCGCCCTGAGAAAGTTTAAGAATATATTTTTCTCCTTCTTTTGAATACCCGAGCTGGTAATAACCCGTTTTGATTACTTTTCCGGTAGAATCAATTGAATCCGAAGAAACAAGAATGGTGGGCAATTCTTCAGGTACATCTTTTATTCTGTTCGGCTGATTATTCGGGTTTTCAAACTGGGTTTTAAGCGCATTATCATATTTTACCTTGTCTTTATCAAAAAATTTAAAAATTTTTGTAAAAAACCCTTCGCGCGGATTTTCATACTGCTGCATAACCTGTTCAAACTGTGCATTTGTAGTCGGGTTCGGGTCGGTAAAAGCGTTATTTATAAAATCATAGTCAACATTATCATCTATGGCAGCATAGCTTGATAATGAAAACAGCATAAAAAAGGCAATGGCAAAAAATACTTTCATATAAATGAATATAATGTTTTTTTACTCAAATGCAATCAAGCGTTTATATTAATTTTTTTAAACAATTCTTTTGGGCTTAACGATTCAAGTTTGCCGCATTTTTTTAAAGAAAATGCGCTTAGCGCCCCCAAACCCGCAAGGGAAATAAGCCCCAGCAGCCCGCTTGTATAAATTTTGCTCTTGGGTTTTTCCGGAGCCTGTTCATTTGAATTTTGAGGAAGCGGATTTTTTACCGGTTGTTTATCGCCAAAAACATAATTATTAATGTTATATCCCGTTAAAGAAGATGCTCTGTCTGAATCATCGGGCAAAACCGCCTGAGGAGTATTAGAAATTTGATTTGTGTTTAACATTCTGACCTTTAACTATAACTTCACCGCCTTAAATAAAACAAAACATAAAAATAAATTGCCTGTACGGGGATTTTTATGTTAAAAAATGTATATGACGAAAATTGGCATTGTTCACCACGGGTGCGCAAAAAATTTAATAGACACCGAACTGATTTCAGGCAAACTTATGGAAGAAGGCTTTGAAATTACTCTGGATGCTTATGCGCCCGATGTTGATTATGTAATTGTTAACACCTGTTCTTTTATTTTTGACGCGGAAGAAGAAAGCGTTAAATCTGTTTTTGACATGATAGAAAGCGGCAAAAAAGTAATAATAGCGGGATGTTTACCTCAAAAATACAAAAAACATTTAAAAAAAATAATTCCTGAAGCCTACGGTTTTATAGGCACAAGTGATATTGATAAAATTGCAGGGCTTATAAAACGCGGAGAAGAATTTTATTATGTTACCGAAAATCCCGTTTGCAAATATCCAAACAAAATTGAAAGGGCGCAAATTACAATAGGAGCCAGTTCCTATATTAAAATAGCGGAAGGCTGTAATTATTCCTGCGGATATTGTATTATTCCAAAATTGCGCGGCAGATATACTTCGCGCACAATTGAAGATATTATGAAAGAAGCACGAACACTTGTTCAAAAGGGTGTGAGTGAAATTATTCTAATTGCGCAGGATACATCAAATTACGGCATAGATTTATACGGCAAACCCGCGCTTGATAAACTTCTTTTTGAGCTTAATAAAATTGAAAATCTTAATTGGATTCGCGTTTTATATACGTATCCCACCAATTTTACAAAAGGGTTGATTCAGGCATATAAAAAAATAGATAAGCTTGTAAAATATGTAGATATTCCCTTGCAGCATTCCCACCCTGACATTTTAAGGGCAATGCGCCGTCCGGTTATTTGCGGATTAGATTTAATAAATAAACTGCGCGACGAAATTGAAAATGTTGCAATCAGAACAACTTTAATAACAGGTTATCCCTCTGAAGAAGAAAAACATTTTCTTGATATGCTTAATTTTGTTGAAAAAGCGCGTTTTGACAGGCTCGGTGTTTTTGAATTTTCAAATGAAAAAGGTACATATGCTTCAACATTGAAACCTAAGGTGCAAAAAAGGGTAAAAGCAAAACGCAAGGATGAAATTTTAAAACTTCAGCGCAAAATTTCAAATGAAATAAATTCTCTGCTTGTCGGAAAAAAAATTCCGTCCATTATTGAAACAATTCAATCAGACGGGCTTGCAATTGCAAGGACGTATAAAGATGCGCCGGATGTTGACGGTTTAATTTATATTGAAACAAAAAAACTTTTAACTCCGGGGGATATTTGGAATGTAAAGGTTACTTCTTACAGTGATTATGATTTATATGGCAAAATTTAGTTTTTCATGTTAAAATTTGCCTTGCGGGCGATTAGCTCAGTTGGTAGAGCACTTGAACGACATTCAAGGGGTCACAGGTTCAAGCCCTGTATCGCCCAAACTATATTTGTGATAACGGCTGATTTTTTTGCAATAAAAGATGCGGCGGAATTCCCTCTAATACATCGGAAAAATTTAAAAATGCAGAGGAAACATTGAAATGGAATTATTCACAATCTGTGTTTCTTTTATTGTCTTAATTCTGATTATAGGAATTATAGGATTTATTAAATCAATAGTATCCGGAATATATTACATGCGGCAAATCTTTTTATTCGGAAAATATGACCTCCAAAACCTGCAAAGTTTGCGGAGCCGATTTAGAAGAAACTAATGATTAAAACGTTAATGACAAAACCGAATAAATCAATTTTATGCAGTTTGATTTTTTACAGATATTTTTATAATTCAAGCAGAACATCAGAAGTTATAGCGTACGGCAATGCAGTCGTAATTGAGCCTGTTAAAAATTACGTTCCGGCAGGCGGCATAGGAAATTATCTTGAAGCAATTACCCTTGCACAGTGAACACCCGAAGCCGAAGCCTGCATAAGCCCGCGCGTAACACCTGCGCCGTCCCCGATTGCAAAAAGGTTTTTAATTTCTTTAGATTCAAGCTCATTAGAAAGTTTTGGACGTGCAGAATAAAATTTGACTTCCACTCCATATAAAAGCGTATATCTTGATGCAACGCCCGGGGCAATTTTATCAAGGGCGTAGAGCATTTCAATTATACTCAAAAGCTGCCTGTACGGAAGCACAAGACTTAAATCGCCGGGGGTTGCGCATTCAAGGGTGGGTTTTATTATGCTTTCTTTAATTCTTTCTTCAGTTGAACGTTTTCCGTCTAAAAGATCGCCAAAACGCTGAACCAATATACCGCCCGATAACATATTTGCAAGGCTTGCAACATGCTGGCCGTAAGTAATCGGCTCTTTAAAGGGTTCTGTAAATTTTTTAGAAACAAGAAGCGCAAAATTTGTATTTTGAGTCTTTTTATCGGCGTAACTGTGTCCGTTTACCGTTTGAATGCCGTTATAATTTTCAGAAACCACTTCGCCGTTCGGATTCATGCAAAACGTGCGGACTTCATCCCCAAAAGTAGGAGAATAATAAATTAATTTAGATTCATACAATCTTGAAGTAATAGGCTCCATAACAGGTGCCGGCAGTTCAACGCGCACCCCGACATCCACCGCATTATTAACAAGGGCAACACCGTTTTTAATTAACTCTTTAGAAAGCCAATCCGCACCTTCTCTGCCGGGGGCAACGACAACGTAATCAGCATTTATTATTTCCCCGTCATTTAAAGTAACGCCATTAATTGTGCCTTCTTTAATATTTAATTTATCAACTGTTTTATTATTTACAATTTTTATTTTATCCTGCAAAAAATCCTGCATATGTTTTAATACGTGCAATGAACGTTCGGTACCCAAATGTCTTACGGGAGAATGCACAAGTTTTAATTCAGCAAGCGTAGCCGCGCGTTCAATATCAGCAAATTCTTCTCTGTTTTTTCCCCATACAACTTCCGTTGCACCGTGTTCAAGATAAATATCATCGCAATAATGAATAAGGTTTTCAACATCCTGAAAACTCATATAATCAACAAGATGCCCCCCCACATCAGGAGTAAGAGTTAATTTGCCGTCGGAAAAAGCTCCGGCGCCGCCCCAGCCGCACAGAAGTCCGCAAATTTTGCAAGAAGGGCAGGTTTTTTTTCCGTTTCTTAAAAGACATACTCTTTTTTCAATTTTCGCGCCTTTTTCAATTAAAATAATTTTCCAATCAGGTTTTAGCCTTATAATTTCTAAAGCCGTAAAAATCCCCGCAGGACCTGCACCAACTATCGCAACGTTATACATCTTTTTCCCTTTTGAATTATCGTCCAAACCAATTAATTTTAATATAAACAAAAAAATTTTAAAGCTTTTTTTTAATTTTTATTGTATAATCAGCAAAAAAGGAATAATGCCCATGAACGAATACAAAATTTTAGACTATGTACCAACGGTAATTGAAGATTCCTCGCGCGGCGAAAGAGCTTTTGATATTTTTTCAAGATTATTAAGAGAAAGAATTGTATTTTTGGGTTCAGAAATTGATGATGATGTGGCAAATTCAATTGTGGCGCAGCTTTTACTTTTGGATTCGGAAAATCCCGAAAAAGATATAATGCTTTATATAAATTCACCTGGCGGTGTAATTACGGCAGGAATGGCAATTTACGACACCATGAAACTCATTAAAGCCGATGTTTCAACAATTTGCCTTGGCGATGCCGCTTCAATGGGTGCATTTTTGCTTTCGGCAGGCACAAAAGGCAAGCGCCTTGCACTGCCAAATTCCAGAATTATGATTCACCAGCCCTTAGGTGGTGCAAAAGGGCAGGCTACAGATATTGAAATTGAAGCGAAAGAAATTTTAAGAATGAAAACCATGCTATCCACCCTTTTGTCGGAGCATACAGGTCAACCCATAGAAAAAATTAAAGAAGATACGGAACGCGACAATTTCATGACCGCAAAACAAGCGCTTGAATACGGGCTTATAGATAGAAT
>JAJQDG010000058.1 GCA_021202305.1 Candidatus Gastranaerophilales bacterium | reverse complement strand
ATTCAGCAATATTACAGATGGTTTATGAAAGAAAAACCAATACAAGAATTTCCTAATGCGGAGTTAAAAAATGATAATAATCAGTTATGACATTGAAAATGACAAATTGCGCAGCAGATTTTCAAAATATATCAAAAAATTCGGTTACAGGCTGCAATATTCTGTATATGAAATAAAAAACAGTAAAAGAATACTAAACAATATTATGAGTGAAATAACAAACAATTTTGAAAAAAGTTTTAAACAAACGGATAGTATTATAATAATAGAAACAAGCGAAACCTGCAAAATAACCAAATGGGGCTATGCAAAAAATGACGAGGATGATATAATTGTAGTATGAAGTTACAAACCCGGGTCTTAATTTTTTAAAAAGGCAAAAAACGGATAAAAATGTGTGAAATTGTGTCTAAAAATCTAAAAAACTCCTCAAACATGACCATTTTGCCACCCGTAAGGGGTTTAAACATGTATATTAATTTCTACTATCGTAGATAGTAACGGACATTGTTTCTGCATTTTCGTTTAGACATGTATATTAATTTCTACTATCGTAGATGGGCAAACCCTGACAACGGATGTCGGAACCTCCGGAAGTTATGCCGCCGCAAACACGCATATGGGCGTTAGAGCGGATATTATAAACTCTGATAAAAAGCTTGTTGAATCTACAATAAATAAGTTTATTTCAATTGTATGCGCCACTAATTTCGGCGATAGCCCCGTGCCAAAATTTGCCTTCATTGAAGATGAAGATTTAAACATCCAAAAAGCGGAAAGGGATTTAAAAATTTATTCTTTAGGGGGTTCAATTTTCAAAAGAATATTTAGCCAGAACTTATGGATATAAAGAAAATGATATTGAATGCGTGAGCCGAAGTGTTGCACAGGGCGCGCCTTTTAACTTTAGTGAATCTGATAAAAATACAATCGATATTGCTTTAAGTGACCCTAAAAACCCTCTTAATAAAGCATTAAACACTGTTATTGAAAGCTTTAATAAAACAAGAAACGCAGAGGAAGCTTTAGAAAATCTGGCTGAAATTTATCCTGATTTAAGCACGGAAGAACTTGAAGAAACACTTACAAAAATAATTTTCATATCGGAATTGAAAGGACGAATGGATGCTCAAAAAACATTGCGCACTTAATGAAAACCTGCCCCGAAGGGATTGTTTGAGCGAAGCGAGTTGCCCGAGAGGGGCAGGCTTGAATTTAGTGCGCCACAAGAAACTAAGCATAAAACAAGCCGACGTTTTCTTTTCTTTGGTTCATTTCTTTTCTTTTGCGTGCGGCGTTTGAGCCAAAAGAAAAGAAATGAACAAGTAAAAGAGAAAATAGCAAAAGAAATTTGAAAAAACAATTGATAAAAAGAAAAAACTTATGACAAAGAAAATAACTCAAACCGAATTAAACTCTGCTTTCTATATGAAACCAACTGAAATTGTTGAGTTCTTTCAAAGCAAGGGGCTAAAAACTTCTTTTGATTTCTTGAATTTCCTAGCGGTTCGCACTTAGCAACTTCATTTTAAAAACACACAATATTGCGTGTTTTTTCATTTCGCGCAGTGCTCACCTTGGCGCACTCCGTTCAGCCCTTCGGGCTTCACATCCGTGCTACGGAAATTCGCTGGCATGAAGTCTATGAGGACGCACACGCAAAAGCATTTACCGTTGCAAAAATGACAGAAATTGACCTTTTATCCGATACTAAAAAACTCTTAGAAAAAGCACTTGATGAAGGCAAAAGCTATTCCAGCTTTAAAAAAGAAGCAAGTGAGCTTTTTGAGAAAAAAGGGTGGGTTGGATTTAAAGAAGTAAAAGACCCTAAAACAGGCGAAATAAGAAAGGTGGAACTTGGCACTCCAAGGCGTATTAAAACAATCTATGATTGCAATATGCGCTCTAGCTATGCCGTTGGAAGGTATAAAGAACAGCTGGAAGAAATTGATGTTGCGCCAATATGGCAATATAAATCACTTATGGATGGACATGAACGCCCTGAACATAGAGCCATGCACAATAAAGCTTTTATGGCAGATGATCCTTTTTGGGGTGCATTTTATCCCCCGAACGGCTCTCTTGAATTTCCTAGCGGTTCGCACTTAGCAACTTCATTTTAAAAACACGCAATATTGCGTGTTTTTTCATTTCGCGCAGTGCTCACCTTGGCGCACTCCGTTCAGCCCTTCGGGCTTCACATCCGTGCTACGGAAATTCGCTGGGGATGCAGATGTTATGTAGTCAATTTAACAAAACATGAAGCAAAAAAAGAAGGAATAAAAGTTGAAACATCAGAAGGAAAGATAGAACCCGCAACCGTTATTGCAGGCGGGGAAACCAAAGAAACCCAAAGCTTTAATTTTGACCATGACAGCAGAAGAGAAGGCGAAGCCGGAGTGAGCGCTAAGGGGCGGGCTGATGAAGCCCGACACGTGCGCGCAACTGTCGATGACCGCCGTTGTGAGCAAAACCCGAAGGGTGAAGCGAACGAACAAAATTCCAAAGGAATTTTGACAGGCGGAAGAATAAAACTCACCCCCGATGCAGGGTGGGGAACAAATTTAGGTATAAAAGCATGGGGAATTGATGTTCAGGCGTGGAATAAAGTTGAAAATATGCCCGATAGCATAAAGTATCAATTCATTTCAAAAATGGCCGAAAATCCGCACAATAAAGCTGTTTTTGAAAATATGATTGAAAAACTTGTTGCAAACGGTTTTAAGGCACAAAAAATAGAAAAAACTCTTTGCTGGATTACACCTGAACTTTTTAAAAAGCTTGATGAAGTTAAAATAAAAAACCCGATTGTAGTTTTTCAAGAACAAAAAGCGGGGCATATCATAGGCGAAAGACAAAAACTTTCAAAAGACGAATTAAAAGGAATTTACGAGATTTTAAATAAGCCTGATGGTATTTATTATGACTACACAAGCGGCAATGAAACAAATCTTGCTTTTACAAAGGACATTCCAAAATCAGATGAATGTATAAAAGTCTGCGTAAAATTGACCAAAAAAAGTAAAATATCAGGCGATACCGTAAATTACGTAACGACCGCAGGGAAAGTTAAAAAAACAGAAATGAATGACAAAAGACATTTTAAAAAGATAGAGTAATCGGGCGGTGCATGTTCCGCTGTAACTACACTGTTTCAAAGGGGGCAACCCACCGATAAAATCGTAAACAGCCTAGCCCGCTAAGACTTAATGGGATTCTCAATTACTCTATCAATTTCATTATAACACGCTTTAAGGATTTTTCAATGATTGATTATCTTAAAAAACACCCGATATATGCACCCAACAGGCTTTTAGTCGATATGCAATACCATTTATCAGCCTGGGCGGATTTTACCAGATTAACCGAACAAGAAAACGAAAACTTGAAACGATTGAGGTTAAAACTAAATCCGCCAAAACCATTGACCAAAGACAAAAGACGTATGCCAATTATCGAAGAATATACAGGAATTACCTTTAAATCGCAAGCAAAAAATCCGCCTTCACCCTTGCCGAGACCCTTATCACCCTTGCCATAATAGGTGTAGTTGCTGCAATGACAATACCTTCTGTATTAAATCATTACAGAGAACAGGAAATAGTATCTAAAGTAAAGAAATTTTATTCAACTTTTTCATCAGTCCTTCAGCTTGCAATATATGAAAATGGAACTATAGATACATGGGATTTAGCACCAAAATCGGGAGATTATGACAGTACAAGCGCGACAAAATTTGCAAGCTACATAAAACCGTATTTAAAAGTTATGACCGATTGCGGAACGGATAGTGATAATGAATGTATGGATGATACCATGTATAAAAATATTTTTTATAAATTGAAAGCTTATGGAATAAATAAAAAAAGCAAACATTTAAACAGCTTTGAGCAAATTAAAATCCAAAACTTGCTTCATTTAGCGGCTGTTCTACATAAATACCCTCGCCACCCAGATATTCAACTTTTTTCCCTTCAACATAAAGATAAACGGGCAGATTTTCCTTATAAAGATTTACCGTTCTTACAAGCTGCAAAAGGCGCGCCTGTACAGATTGCGCCCCGCCCCCGCCTTCAAATTCTTTAGACAGATTTATTGCAATTTTTGCACCGTCATCTTTAAAAGATAGAAGTTTTGTACCCACAGGAATTTCTGTATAGGCTCCCTGCAATCTTTCCGTGCGGGTTGAACCTTTCATAAGTTCTTTGAGCGCATATTCAAGGGAATTTTCATTAGCTTCGCGTTTAACAATTATCGGTTTATTGTTAGAATCAATCATGCAAATTTTAACTTTAGAGGGAAGTTTTTCATGTTGTTTGGTTGCAACCGTTTGATTAATTGTTTCTTCGTTGAGGGTTAAAGTCGGCGAGTAGCTTTCTTTTCCTATAAAAACGTATATTAAGTATCCAAAACAAATAATAAGAGTTAAAATAAACGTTTTTATGAAAGTACCCATATTATTCAGCCTCCCCTGTCAGAAAACCTTAACAGCTTTGATTTTATTATCGGACAAAACTCCGATTGAAACAAGCTTTTTATTGTAAATAAGCATAATCGGCGCCGGGCTTCCATTTAAAGTATCTGCAAAAACAGATGCGCCGTTTTTAATGCGCTTGTATTCTTCAATATTCAGTTCATATTTGTTTAAATTTAATACATCAACAGGGTTAATTCCGTTTTTTTCAATTTCGACTTCTTCGATATTTATAGAATTTTTTATATCAAAATTGCCCGCCCGTGTTCTTGTAAGAGCCGTTAAATAGGCATTTGTACCCAATTTTTGCGCAATATCAGAGGCCAGAGTCCTGATATAAGTACCTTTTGAACACGATACTTTAATTTTTGCGCTGTTATTATCAAATTCAAGAAGTTCTATATTATAAATTTGCACATTTCTTTTTTTTATATTAATTTCGGCGCGGGGATTTTTCCTCATTATATCGCATGCTTTTTTGCCGTTTATTTTTATTGCAGAATATTTGGGCGGAATTTGAGATATTTCACCGATAAAACTTTTTAGAACATTTTGAAGTTCATTTTCCGTAAAATCAGGGTCATTTGTTTTTTTTATTTCGCCTTCGCTGTCGCCTGTATTTGAAAAATAACCAAACATGATATCTGCAATATATTCTTTATCGGATTCCAGATATTCAAGAAGTCTTGAAGCGCTGCCTACGCCAACTTGCATAACCCCTTGAGCCATGGGGTCAAGAGTGCCTGAATGCCCGATTTTTTTTATGCTGAGATGTTTTCGCAGCCTGTAAATTACATCAAAAGAGGTAATTCCCTTTGGCTTAAATATATTTAAAAAACAAAAGGGCATCTATACTTCGCCCTTTGAAATTTTATCTATGAGATTTGTAATTCTGTCGCCCCTTTCAAGAGATTCATCCGGAATAAAGTTCAATTCGGGGGTTAATCTCAATCTGACGCGCTTGCCCACTTCGTATCTGATTTTAGGAACATTTTTCATGATAATTTGAGAAATTTCTTCCTTTTTATCCTCCGGCGCAAGAATGCTGTAGAAAACCTTTGCATAAGAGTTATCATGAGAAACCTCAACATCAGTTATTGAAACAAAGCCCGAAATTTTGGGGTTATTTATTTCCTTTAAAATTATGTCGGAAATTTCTTTTTGGAGTGTTTTTCGGACACGTTCATTTCTTAAACTCATTTTAAATCCCTATTCCAAACTGCTGCGCTCGACTTCTTTCGTTGTAGAAACTTCAATAATATCGCCAATTTGAATATCATTAAATTTGTAAAAAGATATACCGCATTCAAAACCCGATGCAACTTCTTTAACGTCATCCTTGAAACGTTTTAACTGGTCGATTTCGCCCGTAAATATTTCTTCACCGCCGCGCACAACAACTGCATGCTTTGAGCGCACAATTTTGCCTTCCGTAACGTAGCAGCCTGCTATTCTATTTGTTTTGCCTATTGTAAATATTTGGCGCACTTCCGCTTTGCCAAGCTCAACTTCTTCAATGACGGGAGCAAGAAGCGAGAGCATAGTTTTTTCAATATCTTCAAGAACCTGATAAATAATATCAAATTTCTTAATTTTAACACCTTCGCGCTCCGCTGCTAAAAGCGCATTTGAATCTTCTTTTACGGTAAATCCTAAAATTATAGCCTCTGAAGCGGAAGCAAGCATAACATCTGCTTCTGATATATCGCCCACGCCTACATGAATAATCTTTGGAACTATTTTTGAAGATTTAACATTTTGAATAGCCTGCGATACTGCTTCAGCCGAACCATTTGTATTAGCTTTGATTATCAGGTTCAAATTCAAAATTTCATCGTTGCTTAATGTATCTTTTCTTACGTGAGAAACCGCCATTGCGTCCAGCCTTGTAATGCGCTCTTTTTGTTTTCTTTCTGAAACTATCTGCTTCATTTCGCGTTCATTTTTAACGGCTTCCAGTCTATCGCCCGCTTGAGGAACTTCATTTAAGCCCAGAATTTCAACCGGAGTAGAAGGACCTGCTATTTTAACACGGCGCCCCGAATCGTCAATTAATGCTCTTGCTTTGCCGCCCACATTTCCGACAACAATAGAATCGCCCACATGCAGCGTTCCGTTTTGGATAAGAATGTGCGCAACGGGACCTTTTCCTTTGTCTAAATTCGCTTCTATAACAATACCCATAGCGGGACAATCTTCAACTGCCTTTAATTCCTGCATATCGGCAACAAGAAGTATGTACTCAAGAAGTTCATCAATTCCCTTGCCTTGAAGTGCGGAAACCTGCACGGTAATTGTCTGCCCGCCCCAGGCTTCAGGCACCAGAGAATATTCTGTTAACTGCTGCAAGACTTTATCGGGGTTAGCATCGGGCTTATCAATTTTATTGACTGCGACGATAATCGGAACTCCTGCCGATTTTGCATGATTTATGGCTTCTATAGTCTGCGGCATAACACCGTCATCAGCGGCAACAACAAGAATTGCAATATCGGTAGACTGCGCCCCGCGCGCCCTCATTTGCGTAAATGCTTCGTGCCCCGGGGTATCAATAAAAACTATTTTTCTTTCGTTAAGCCATACCGTATAAGCGCCTATACTTTGCGTAATGCCGCCCACTTCAGTTGAAACAATTTTATGTTTTGAAGCGCGTATGCTGTCCAAAAGGGTTGTTTTGCCATGGTCAACATGACCCATGATTGTAACAACCGGCGCCCTTTTGACAATTTTACTTTCATCCGCATTTTCAATAAATCTTGAAACTTCTTCTTTTTCAATTTCTTCTTCAATGAAAGAGTCAATATCTTCGTCTAAAACTTCAATTTCAAAGTTTTGAGCAACTTTTTTGGCTGTTTCTATATCTATCGGAGAATTTACAGTTACCAGAATGCCTTGCAGCATAAGGAATTTAATAATTTCGGCGGGCGATTTTCTTGTTTTTTCGGAAAGCTCATTTATTGTCATCGGACGATTGATTACAACCTGAGTAACATCATCAAGCTGTGCAGTTGTTTGAGTATGTTTTTTGTGCTTTTGCTGTACCGCTTTTTCAAGGCTGATTCTTTCCTGTTCTTCTTCCTTGTTTTTGTAAACCCTGTCTTTTTTCTTTTTTCTACCATGGGGTCCTTGATTTTGATATATGTCCTGCGGAATTATATGGCGGACAATAGGCGCATGAGGAACGGTGTCTTTTTGCGGACGTTTTTTTTCCTGCGGCTTTTCTTCGGTTTTTTCTTCTTTTTTAGGCTCTATGACGGGTTTTTTCGCAAAATTCTTTTTTATCATTGAAGGAATATCGGGAGCTTTTTGAAACGGAACCGGCTTTGGTTTAGCAGGTGTAATTTGTACTTCCTGTTTGGGTTTTTGAACAACAGGATGCGCGGGACGTACTATTTCAAGTTTAGAGCGCATTTTCGGTTGTTCTATAATTTTAACTTCCGATTGAACCTGCTGGTTTTGTTCGGATTTCACTTCAGACGGCTGTTTTTCCGTCTGCACTTTTGGTTTATCTTTTGCTTTTTTTACAATAAACGCTTTCGGTCTGGTTTTTTCTTCCGGCTTGGTTAAAAAAGTTTTAATTTTTGCTGCAGCCTCAGGAGTAACCGATGCGCTATGAGATTTAAAACTCATGCCAAGACCGGCTTCAACCTTTGTCATAAGCTCTTTTGCGGAAATATTCAATTCGTCTGCCAGTTCATGTACTCTCATTTACGTTCCTTATAAACTTAATTTAGCACAAAGGATAATATTAGTACAGTCTTTATAT
>JAJQDG010000024.1:3135-8265 GCA_021202305.1 Candidatus Gastranaerophilales bacterium | reverse complement strand
GGCAAAAATGTGAGTATTGCATAAAATAAAAAATAATATTGTAAAAAGAGGATAAAAACACAAAAAGACAAAAAGTTAAAATCAATAAACGGCAAGGATTTGAAGGTATTTTTCAAATAAATAAAGGGATTTAATATTTCTTAATAACTAACGGCAATTTTTAAAATTAACGGTTTTATATGAGATATGAATATTAAAATCCAAATGCCTGATTTTTCACTATTCCCTGTTAACTACTCAAAAAACACTGTTTTCAGAGGAAATGGCGTAAGTCATGACGTTTTTGAAAAATCCGCTTCAATTGATAAAGAAGAAAAAATGACATCAATACCGGATTGTATAAAAGAAACGGCAGATAATTGCGCGGCTGCCGCTAAAAGTGTCAAAAGATATTACGACAATTTATACGGCGAAAACAATTGGGAATATATCTCAATCGGCAGATCTTGCGCTAAAGTTGCAGATTCCCTTAATAAATTGGGCGTTTCTTCACATATAATACCGATATCCGGACTGTCGGAAGGAATTGAAAACGGGGAAGAAATAGGCAAAATGGACGGATTTGAAGAATTTAAAAATTATATATATGAACTCGGACTAACGCCTTTTGATATTAAAAATTCAAACAAAGTATTTATTTTTCAAGATTATAAAGACAGAGGCGGCACTTTAAAACATTTTGAAGAATTTATAAGAAGCGCTTACATGGGCTTAGATTTTGAAAATGTAAAATTTGAAAGCATAAATGACGTAATTGATAAAAGTTTATACAGTAAAACCACTCCAAGAAGCGATCTTATCAAACTTTTAAGGTTTAAAACAAGCCTTATGAGCCAGTTTACTTTTAACAGTATTAAGTCTTACACAAATATTAAAAAATTGCCGGCTGACAAATTAAAAGATATTGGAAACGGAATATATGACAAAGCTCTGCCAACGCATGACGATTTTAATTTTGCGCTTGCATATTATTTAGACCAAACGGCAGATTAAAATTTTAAGCCGTTATGAGTTTGCAGAAAAATTAAAATTTTTCTCTCAGCACTATTTACAAAATATGTTTGTGCTATAATACGGTGGAGCATTAGGAACAAATATTTAAGGAGTAAACTTATGGAAACCTACGGAATTGAAAAATTAGGCATTATAGGGCCGAAAGCAGTCTATCGCAATTTGACGCCTGCGCAATTAACAGAGGCTGCACTTCGTTTAAATGAAGGCACTCTCAGTAATACAGGTGCGCTTGTTGTAACAACAGGCAAATATACGGGACGTTCGCCCAAAGATAAGTTTATTGTTGATACGGATGCCGTACACAATGAAATTGCCTGGGGCAAGGTAAACCGTCCTATTTCAAGAGAAAGATTTAACTCAATTAAGGGAAAAATTGCAGCATATCTGCAAAATCGCGAAATATTTATCTTTGACGGCTATGCAGGTGCCGACAAGAAATATACTCAAAAATTCAGAGTAATTAACGAGCTTGCAAGTCAAAATCTTTTTATTCACCAGTTGTTAATCCGTCCTACAAGTGAAGAATTAGCAAACTACGGACAGGCTGATTACACAATTCTTTGCGCTCCCGGCTTTAAATGCGACCCTGAAGTTGACGGCGTAAATTCAGAAGCCTGCATTGCAATTGATTACGAAGCGCATGAGATTATTATTTGCGGTTCGGCTTACGCAGGCGAAATTAAAAAATCCGTATTTTCAACAATGAATTACGTTATGACAAAGAAAAATGTACTTCCCATGCACTGCAGTGCTAATATGGATCCCGAAACCCACGAAACAGCGGTATTTTTCGGACTTTCAGGCACAGGTAAAACAACCCTTTCTGCTGATCCTGCCCGTAAATTAATCGGAGATGACGAACACGGCTGGTCCCCTGACGGCGTATTTAATTTTGAAGGCGGATGCTACGCAAAATGTATTAATCTTTCGGCTGAAAATGAGCCCGATATTTATAATGCTATTAAATTTGGTTCACTCGTTGAAAACGTTATTATGGATCCAAACACGCGCGAATTTGATTTTAATGACGGCTCATTAACAGAAAATACACGCGTCGGGTATCCTGTTGATTACATTAATAACGCGCAGGTGCCTTCTCTGGGCGGCATTCCAAAGGTTGTTATTTTCTTAACGGCAGATGCATTCGGAGTATTGCCTCCTATTTCAAGATTGGATAAAAATGCCGCTATGTACCACTTTGTAACTGGCTTTACATCCAAGCTCGCAGGCACCGAACGCGGTGTAACAGAACCTCAGCCAACGTTCTCAACGCTTTTTGGCGAACCCTTTATGCCGATGGATGCTTCCGTTTATGCAAAAATGCTCGGCGACAAGCTTGATCAATACGGCACAAAGGTATATCTGGTTAACACAGGCTGGGCGGGCGGCAGTGCTGCAGCAGGCGCAAAACGCATGAAGCTTTCATACACACGCGCAATGGTAACTGCGGCTTTAAACGGTTCACTTGATAATGTTGAATTCAAACACCATGATATATTCAATGTTGATTATCCTGTATCCTGTCCGAATGTGCCGGATGAAAAACTTGATGCGCGCGGCATGTGGGAAGATAAATCAGCATACGATGAACAGGCAAACAAACTTGCCCAAATGTTTGCAGATAATTTTAAGGCAAAATATCCTAATATGCCGTTGGAAGTTGTAAACGCAGGTCCAAGACCCAAAGTTCCCGTTATATAACTTTTAAAAGAGTAATAATATAAAAAGCGCTGTAACAAAAGTTTGGCGCTTTTTTTATTTCAACACTTAAAGATAAAAAATGACAAAAGGCGGCAATGCCTGCGCGGCTGCCCCCGGTACCTTTAAAAAAAATACAGGCAGTTTATAGAGTTTGCGGATAAATTTGATTTTTTCAGCAAACTCTGCGGAAAAATATTTAAACTGATTTAAAAATTAATAAAATAAATGGTTTTTGCCAATAGGCTCAATACATGCAAATATTACAATCAGCCGCGGTTAATACAACAATAAATACCAATTTTATACGCAATTTGCCATGGGCGAACTAGCCGTCGGCTTCATCCTTAGAAACAGGTTTTGCTTTTGTAATAAGCAGCGTATTATTTTCAATTTTTAAATCAATATCATCACACTCAGGGTTAATTTCCAAAAGCTCTATTATTACCTTTGGAATAAATATTGACCAGCCGTTTCCCGATCTTGAAAGTTTTCGTTTCATTGTAGCTATCCTGTTTCTGATTTGTCTGTTACATGTACTTTACAATGAATGTGAAATAGGTTATACTTTAACATGGTAATACTATGTTAGTGATGTATCAGTAATGGAATTAAACTTTATGTATATAAAACCCGCTTTTAAACCTGAAGGAATTTTACGCAAATCCGCCGCAAAATGTCCTATTGGTTATTTATCGGCTAAACATACAAAGAATAATCCTTTGCGCCCATTTGCAATAGAGCATTCCCCCGCCTTCACTTTAGCCGAAGTTTTAATCACCCTTGCAATAATAGGGGTTGTTGCCGCAATGACAATACCTAGTGTATTAAACCATTATCAAAAAGTTCAAACAGTAAACGGACTAAAGAAAGTATATTCTGAATTTTCTCAAGCAGTTTCACTATCGCAGCTTGATAATGAGGGGTATGAATTTTGGGATTATTCACTAAGTCCTTATGACTTTTTTAATACATACCTTTCGGGATACATTCAATTAGCAGAAACTACCGTTGAAGAAGCAAAAAAAGACTACACCTGGCTTCAATCGTCAGGCAGTGAAGAAACCGGCTTATGGAATATACGTGTAAATTCAAAAATTATTGTTCTTCCATCAGGTACCCAAATATTTGCAAATAACCAATCAATTTCTAGCACCGACAGCACGACTAAAGGTTTTATAGTGGATTTAAACGGTTTTAATAAACCAAATCAATTTGGAAAAGACTTGTTTAATATCAACATAAATAAATATATAGGAGTAAATATGCACTATAAAGATGACAACGAAAGCTACGAAGAAATTCCGTTAAGAACAAGGGATGAATTAATAAATGGACCAAGCAGCCAAAACTATCAATGCAACAAAAAAGGCAGAGGAATGTGGTGCGGAGCATTAATTATGACGGATAACTGGGAAATTAAGTCTGATTATCCGTGGTAAAAAAATTTGTTGTTAAAATTAAGATTTTTTGGACAATGTAACCAAAATTAAAACATCTACGGTTCAAATCCTGTAGTTGGATTTTAATATCCGCCTGTCAAAATTTCTTTTAAAGAAATTTTGGGCGCACCTTCAACCCTTTCGGGTTTTCGGTATAACGGCGGCATGGTACAGTTTCACACTAAATCGCAAAGCTGCACACTTTGCGGTTTAGTGTTCACACACCATGGCTTGCTTCGTAAAAACTAAGTGCGCACAAGCGCACTAAAGTTTTTACTTTGCTACGATTTCGGTTGGGACAAGATTCGAACTTGCGAGCCGATTCGACCCGAACACGGTGCGCTGCAATTATCTTTGACACCTTACGGTGTCAAGTGCGCTACAATCCCTATATTAATTAAGAGGATTTATAGCGGAAAAATTGTTTTTAACAACTTGCTCTCTCATAAAATATGCCGCAGGCACTTAAAAAAATCGGGATGACAAGATTCGAACTTGCGACCCCCGCGACCCGAACACGGTGCGCTACCAAGCTGCGCTACATCCCGATATATAATATTAGTTTCTCGGGCTTGGTAGCGCACCAGGTGCTTTAATTTTGACTGGCTCACCGCCCGTCAAGGCTTGTGCTACATCCCGATATATAAATTGTCAAGTTTCATTAAGCCCTATGCAATCGCAGCAAGTTGTTTTCAACAACTTGATCTCTTATGAAATATGCCTGAGAAGCTTAAAAAAATCGGAACGACAGGATTTGAACCTGCGACCCCCACCACCCCAAGGTGGTGCGCTACCAAGCTGCGCTACGTCCCGATATTTAAATTGTCAAGTTTCATTATGTTCATTTGTAGCGCAGCAAGTTGTTAAAAACAACTTGCCCTCTCATGAAATATGCCACAGGCATATTTCATTCGGCAGAGTGCTACGTCCCGATATTTAAATTGTCAAGTTTCATTATGTTCATTTGTAGCGCAGC
>JAJQDG010000024.1:0-3035 GCA_021202305.1 Candidatus Gastranaerophilales bacterium | reverse complement strand
GAAATATGCCACAGGCATATTTCATTCGGCAGAGTGCTACGTCCCGATATTTAAAACCTAAAATATCACTCAATGTGCCAACGCTGCCCGATAATTTGAATTATCAGGCAATACAACAGAAATTTTACTTAAAAAAAATCCACAAATCAACCCCGATTTTTAAAATTTAAAAATTGCAAAAGTTTTGCTTTTAAAATTTTAAAATTTTTAACCCCGTAATATGGCAGCCATACCGCATTGTATAAAGAAAGTATACAGGCCAGCGGATAATTATCTTTACTGAAATCAATCATATTGAGCATAATCGGTTTTGGACAGGTGCAATTTTTATTTAAACATGGAAGAGAATTAGAAAACATTTTAAAATCCTTATCTTTAATATTTCCCATTGAATGAATTTTGTTAAATCTGGAAGAATAGCACCTGTATGCTTCGCCATTTTGATAAACAATCATAAAATCGCGCCCTGCCGAGCATTCAAAAGCGAAAGTATGTGATTTTTCTTTAATTTTAGATACAGGAAACGTCTTAATAAAATCCGAAGCTTCTTTATTATAATCGACAAACCTGTTTCCTATTCGCATGTGCTGCAATTCAAATTTAATATTTAAATTAGTTAAACAAGAATATACTTGTTTTAAAACCGCGCAATTTTCATCTGTTAGGACGGCGGCAACGGAAAAATCCGTATTTTCTTTATAATGATTAAAAATCTCAGCCTTCTTTAAATAATCATCAATATTTTTAACCTGCCCTGTATGAAGGGAAATTAAAAGTCCGGATAGATTTTCGCCTGCAACATCCTTAATTTTTTTATAACTTTCTATAGGGAAAGAAAAATTTGAAACAATTGAAATTTTATACCCTAATTTACAAATTTCATTCACCGTATAAAAAAAATCAGGATGAATTAACGGCTCGCCGCCTGAAATTGTAACTTCAACTTCGCCTGTAAGCGTTTTTAGAAAACCCAAAAACGCATCAATTGTTTCCCTTGAAGCCTCTTCAAGGTTATTGCTTACAAATTTTTTAGATTGCGAACAGTATTCGCAGCGATAATTGCATTTTTGAGTAATTAAAAAATCAATTGTCCGCTTCATTTTGCTTCAATCAACTCAATCTCATTACCGTCAGGATCTTTTAAAAATGCAACTCTTAAGGTATCTCCTTCAAGCGGCATATTAAACGGCTCATACAAATATTCATACCCCATGGAATGAACTTTTTTTGTAAATTCATCCAAATTTGCCGTTTCAAAAGCAAAGTGTCCAAAAACATCGCCATTTTTGTAATCGTCTTTTATATTATTATCTGTTAATTCAATCTCTGCGCCGGTTATTTCGTCTTTGAGCCAATATAAAGTACAATCATCAAGCGCTGCTTTTCGCGAAAGCTTTAACCCCAATAACCTTGTATAAAATTCAAGAGATTTTTCAAGGTTGGAAACCCTTATCATGGAATGCAAAAATTTCATTTACACCCCCAGCGCTTTTTTATTTAATTCAATTGCTTTTTTTGTTCTGTATAAAGTTTTTTCTTTGCCCAGAATCATCAAAATGCCTACCATGTCCGCTCCGCGTGTTCTGCCTGTAATTGCGGCTCTAATTGCCCACATGGTTTCTTTTGGTTTATAACCGTATTTTTCTTTGAACCCGGCTCTTAAATCCGCAAGGTCGTTGTGCAGAATTTCCTCGTTTTCAAAATTCCATTTTTCGGCAAGCAGTAAAAACGCATCCAGAGCTTTTTTGGAAAGCTCGCTTGAAAGCAGCTCTTTCACTTCATCCAGAGGAACATCAAAACCAAAAAAGTAAGAAACATCGTTTTGAATATCCTTGAGCGTTGTTAAAGGCTCGCGCGTAATTTCCACCATTTTTTCAAGCTTTTCACGGCTTAATTCCGATAAATCGTAGCCTGAAAGAAAAGGTATTATTAAATCCGTAAGCTTTGAAATATTCATTTTTTTGATATATTGTCCGTTCATCCAGTTTAGTTTGTCATATTCAAAAATTGAATTTGAGCTTGAAATTTCATTAATTCTAAAATCCTGCGCGATTTCATTCACGGTTTTAATTTCTTGACTATCTGAAGGCGCCCACCCGAGAAGCGCAACAAAGTTAATCAAGGCATCGGTTAAATATCCTTCTTTTACAAAATCAGAAACCGCAGTTGCTCCATGTCTTTTGGAAAGTTTTGATCTGTCAGGTGCTAAAATCATACCCAGATGTCCAAATTCAGGAACTTCTGCACCGAGCGCCTCATATATTAAAATTTGTTTCGGGGTATTTGAAATATGATCTTCGCCTCTTATTATGTGGCTGATTTTCATAAGCATATCATCAATTACAACCGCAAAATTATATGTAGGAGTGCCGTTGGATTTCATAATTACAAAATCGCCGATAAGACTTGTATCAAATTTTAATTCGCCTTTTACCATATCATTAAAAACAAGCTCTTTATGTTCAACTTTAAAACGGATAGAGGGTTTTCTGCCTTCCTTTATAAACTGTTCGCGCTGTTCTTTTGTAATATTCATGCATTTTCTTGAGTAAACATAAGCTTTATGATTTTGCACGGCTTCTTCTTTTTCTTTTTCAAGTTCTTCATTTGTACACCAGCACTCATAGGCATACCCCTTATCAAGCAGCATTTGCGCGTATTTCGGATAAATATCAAAACGCTCCGATTGAGTATAAGGTCCGTATTCTCCCCCGATATCAGGTCCTTCATCCCAATTGAGCCCGAGCGCCTTCAAGCTGTCAAAAATATTATCAATGTATTCCTGCTTTGTACGTTCAGCATCGGTATCTTCTATTCTTAATACAAACGTGCCGCCGGTTTTAAGCGCAAAAAGATAGTTAAAAAGCGCCGTGCGAGCAGTTCCGATATGTAAATTTCCGCTTGGCGAGGGAGCAATTCTCACTCTTATTTCGTTTGTCATTTTAAAATCTCCAAAAATATATATAACAATAATACATCAAAAAATGTTAAATCCTCCAAAAATCCGAAAAAATTGGATTAATAAAAATTTTATT
>JAJQDG010000184.1 GCA_021202305.1 Candidatus Gastranaerophilales bacterium | reverse complement strand
ATTATATATTACTATTAGTAATAATATAGTGTAAAATTAACTGTATGGGAAGAAAAAAACGACGCAGAAGAAAAAGAACTCCTTCTTTTACAAAATTTTATCATTTTAATTTGCAAGATGATTTATTTTTGCGCTATGAGGGGTTTCTGCAAGATATCCATTCGCAAATTGCAAAAGAAATTTTCTATGATGTACCTTCAAATTGCCCCGGCGATTGGACAATTTGCGTAAACGGAATTAATCTTTATATAGACCCTGTATTTGGTTCCCAGTGCGAAATTTCAGGCAGCGCAAATTTACCCCTTTATCTTAGAATTATATTGCATGCGGAATTTTTAAAATTAATAAAGAAAGGCTGCAGCACACTAAAGGCACTAAAACTATGTCATTTGATATTAAAGACACAATAGAAAGGTTAAACGAGCTTGAAAAACTGGCGCTTATGCCTAATGAGAAGGGGGAAGTCAATCTTGCGCTTGCAGTTAAGATTGAAGAACTCAAGGCAAAATTTGCACAAATGAAAATTGAAAACGAAAATAATTGCCAATTAAATGTTTTTGTTCAAAACAAGCGCCAAAAAAAGCTGATAGACGAAATTTAATTTTCCCCTATGAATGTATTGAAATTATCTCCCGTATTTGAAAAAATTGCACGCGCATACAAAAAATACCGCTATATTATAAATCAAGGCGGCACTTCAAGCACTAAAACATTTTCAACTTTACAATTTCTTATGATTTTAGCTATTAAAAGGCATTTGGAAATTGATATTGTCGGTTTAACTCAAGGACATCTTAAATCAGGCGTTTTGCTTGATATGCCGAAAGTCATGAACCAATTCGGCTTAAATTTTTATACATTTTTTTCAAAAACAAATAAAACACTTGAGCTTCCCTCAAGCTGTATAAATTTTATTTCCGTAGATACTTTTGGAAAAGCTCATGGCGGCAGGCGGGATATTTTATACTTAAATGAAGCAAACCACTTGAACTACCAAATTGCGCAGCAATTGATGATTAGAACAAGGGAAAAAATTTTTATAGATTTCAACCCCACTTCAAGATTTTGGGTTCATGATGAAATACTTGCAAATGAACAAAAAAACGCAATTTTAATAAAATCTACCTACAAAGATAATCCGTTTTTGGAAAAAGAAATTGTTCAGGCGCTTGAATCAAGAATGAAGGACGAAAACTTCTGGCGCGTTTACGGACTTGGCGAAATAGGCGTTATCGAGGGGAGAGTTTTTACAAATTTGCAGATTAAAGATTTTGATAAAAATGCATTCGATAAATATTATAACGGCATTGACTGGGGTTTTTCAACTGATCCGTTTGCTTTTATCCGCGCCGCAAAAGAAAACGATATTTTGTATATAACAGATGAAATTTATTCAACAAACCTCTTAAATAAAGATTCAATTCCGCTTGTCAAAAATATAATCGGATTTGAATATGTTACATGCGATTCTTCCGAACCTAAAAGTATTTCGGAATTTCAAAGTTCGGGGGTAAATGCACTGCCTGCTAAAAAAGGGCGCGGCAGCATAGAATCCGGCATAAAGTATATACAAAGTTTTTCAAAAATTTATATTCATCCCGATTGTAAAAATGCGCAAAAAGAATTTTTTAATTACTGTTTTAAAAAAAATTTAAACGGTGAAATTATCCCCGTGCCGCAAGAAAATGATAACCACCTTGTAGATGCGCTCCGTTATGCGCTTGAAGATTTAACGGGCGGAGACACAATAAGTGTTATCAAAGGTTTAAGACTTTAAAAAACATTAAACAGATTTAATAATGCTAAATTCGCACCCGCAGTATTTTTGTCTGTACATGCCAAATTTACGGGCAATTTCAGATGTTTTTTTAAAACCGTCTTTCTTTTTAAAATCAAATTCCATAAATTCAAGCTCTATCCGGTTTTTAAAAAGAGAGTTTTGATTATTGTTCAGCTCTAAAAATTCTGTTTTTGCATCAGATACCGCACATTGACCCATTTTAAAAATATCTTTTGAAATTTTATGCGGCGAAACAGAAAGCGTTGTTGTCATTTTATTTATTCCAAGCTCAAGCGCCAAAAGGGCGCTGTTTTTCAAACGGAAATAAAAACATCTTTTGCACCTTTCACCCCGCTCGGGTTCATTTTCAAAGCCTTTTGACATTTGTAAAAAAGCCTCGTGGTTATATTTGGTTTTTATTAATTCAACAGAATTTTGAACGCAATATTTTTCAAGCTCTGTATACCTGCGTTCAAATTCTAAGGCAGGATAAATATTCGGGTTAAAATAATGTACAACAACTTCAAACCCCATTTCCCTCAGAACAATCAGCGGATAGGAAAAACAAACCCCGCAGCAGGCATGAACCAGTATTTTTTCATTAAACCGGCACATTTATTTACTTTTGCCTGTGGCGCTGTCTTGATTGCTTAACAAGTTCTTTTAACTTGAAATAAGGCAGCATTTCAGCATGCGGAATATTATCAATAATTATGGTAGGAGTTGCGAAAATTTTCTCATTTATGCCCCTGTAAACCTGATCTTCAAGGTATTTATCAATAGTATCCGAGTGTGCATCTTTAAAAAGTTTATCGGAATCAAGCCCGATATTTTCTCCTATATGCAAAATTTCTTTTTCATCGCGCGGCAAATTATTGTATATCCCGCTCACCATTCCCCAGTAATTACCCTGATTTCTTGCCGCAAGAGCGTATTTTGCCAAAATACATGAACCGGGGTGAATTCTTTTTGTAACAGTAGGGTTACATGCTTCATCTAACGGAAAATTAACATGATATACGGCAACACCTTTATCTTCTTTTACTAATTTATGAAGCATTATATTCATAACGCGGCAAAACGGACACATAAAATCCCCGTATACAAAAATGCTTACATCGCCGTCGACATTACCCAAATTGTTAGCATTTACGGTATAGGGGTTTGTTTTCATCTTTTGAAATTCCTCGATTGATTTTTGAATTTTTATTGAAGGAGCCAAGATTAAACTGCGCTGAAAATAGCCTAAAACCCCGACAGCAGCAACTGCAGCAATTAAAAACAATGTGGTATATTCTTTTACGCCCGCAATAAAATCTAAAACGGTGTTCTTGATATCAGTTATGAAAAAGTTTTTTTTCACCGCACACAATGCAATAAAAAGGTTTACAAAATATGTAGCAAAGCAGACAATACAAATTTTATTTATAACCGAAATTGAAATATAGGCAAGCGACATTGAAATAATAAAAGAAAACAATCCGATTGCCGCTATATATGAAGAAGGGTTCTTAAAAACGTTAAACAGCTTGAAATTTATTTTTTTATTTATTACATCAACCCAGCTTAAAAACAAAAATAAAAGATATAAAATAAGTCCCCATATTGCAAGCGGCACACCGAGGAAAAAGGCTTTTTCAGTCTGGGCAACTCCATCGCAATCAATAAACCCGTTCACGGAGCAAAAACTTTTAGGAAGCCCTGATAAAAAATTTGCTTTCATGTAAATATATATTAAGTCAAATGTCAAAATTAGCCCGATAATTGCAAGAATTGTTATAATAATGCGTCTTTTTTGTGTCATAATTCCTCTTTTTTAAAAAAATACTGCTCCCTCGATTATAATTCAAATTTAAAAAAATATACAATTGCCGCAATAGTATTAATAAATATTGCATTTATCGGAAGCAATGTGTTAAAATATATTAAGTTTAATTTACATGCTATTAAAGTTTTCTTTCATTCTGTCGACATGAATGCTAAAGGCGGTATAAACTGCCTTTGTGCGGCACACATCGGAAAAAGGATTGCTCAGTATTGTAAAGAATTGTAACGATATATACAAAATATGAATTTTGTATATACTAAAATTTTTTATTAAAGTACAAGGCATTAAAAAGAAAACTAACTAAACAGTAAAGGTGGTATAAAATGGGTTTAGCAGCATCTCAAGCAAGATTACTTCTTTTAACGGCGAAAAATGACGCTCTCGAATTGCAGGCACAAAAAATTGAACAAGAACGTTTACTTCTTGCTCAGGAACAAGAAACAATTGCTCAGGAATATTCCGATGCAACATCAAACACGGTATATTATTGTACCATTACAAATTCAGACGGTACGACAGCACAAGAAACGTTAACGCTTGATACACTTGCAAAATCACAGGCAGCTTCAGGCGCAGCAGGCAATATGATAGTTCTTGCAGATGCAAACGGCAGTTTTGTCATAGCAGCTCAAACAGGCTCTGACGGTGAAACTACTTATTACGATTCGGACGGCAACACGGTAAGCGCCACCGACGATTTGGTAACAACTTTAAATATGAACGCTTATAACACAGCACTTCAGACAGGTTTGCAAAACGGCGCCTATCAGCTTTATGTTCAAGATTCTACGGCAGACGGCGTACAGGACGGCACCACATTATCAAGCTATTTTGGCGATTTGAACGGCAATGAATATTTTGTAAGAAAGTCGACAGATTCTCTAAGCACGGTATCATCCCGTTACTACACCGAAGATGATGCGGCGGCAAAGGCAGAATATGACGTTGCAATGGCGAGAGTCAACAGAATGGATACAAAACTTGAAAATCAGTTAAATCAGGTTGAAACTCAAAAGAGTGCGGTTGAAACAGAAATGGATTCTGTCAGCTCGATTATTGACTCGAACATTGAACGTACATTCCAGTACTTTAGTTAGAAAAATAACCACCGATTTATATAAAAAGCCCGAAATTATGGTTTCGGGCTTTTGTTTTATATTAAGAGTTTACGAAAAATTAAAATTTTTCCGGACAAACTTAAATTTCAAAACGAAGATTGTATTATCCCCCCGCCAAGAAGGATATCATTTTCGTAAAAAACCGCGGATTGCCCCATTTGCGGGGATTTTTCCGGATTTAAAAATTCAAGTTTGATATTATTTTTATCAATAAAAGATAAATCAGCTGCAATAAAATTTCCGCTTGAACGTATTTTTGCTAAAATTCTTTTTTTAGATTTGCAAACATCAACTTGATTTTGAAAAATTAAATCTGAAACCAAAACCCCCTTTTTAAATGTTTCATCAACAGGAGCAACTACTACTTCATTGGTTTCTTTTTTAAGCGCAACAACATATAAAGGAACACAGGAAGAAACATAAAGTCCCTTTCTTTGCCCTAAAGTATAATTCCAAATCCCTTCATGGTTTCCTAAAATTTTGCCTTCTAAATCTACAATATTGCCTATTTTTTTATCGGCGTTAATCAGTTCATTATAATCGCCGTCGTAAAAATCCTGACTGTCTTTTTTATCTGCTACAAACAGATTATTTTCACGGGCGATTTTCCTTACCGTCTCTTTTTTTAATTCTCCTAAAGGAAACATGATTTTTTCAAGCTGCTTTTGATTAAGACGGTATAAAAAATATGACTGGTCTTTTGTTAAATCCACGGCGGCGGAAAGAAAAAATCTTCCGTTTATTGTATTCATGCGCGCATAATGCCCTGTTGCAAATTTATCAAACTTTATTCCTTTATTTTTTGCATAAAAAGGCAAAACGCCGAATTTTATCATTGAATTACATCTGACGCAAGGATTTGGAGTTCTTCCGCATAAATATTCCGATTTGAAATTTTCAAGAACGTTTTTTTCATATTCTTTTGAGCAATCAAAAACGTAATGTTCAATATCAAGTTTTTTTGCAATTTCTATTGCGGCATTAATGTCTTTTTCTTCATTCGGGCTAAGACAGGCGTCTTTTGCGGGCTTCTTATAAGAAGCACTTCTTTTTACATAAGACATATTTTCACCCCAAATTGCCATTGTGGCGCCTATTACATTATATCCCGCTTTTTTTAAAATTAAGGCGCACACGGCAGAATCTACGCCGCCTGATAGCCCGACTAAAACACTTTTTGGCATATTTAAAATCTTTCGCTATACCTAAACATGTTACAATAAAAGGAAAAATAGTCAATTTGGTATTGACAAAATTTTTTTTTGGTGAATAATCAAGGTATGAATACTATTTTCAAAAACGTATGCTGTTGCTGCCAAAGCCTTTAATTTCGGGGCTTTATTCCCCCTTTTATATTTTATTATTTTAAATTGGACAAAAAAATGAAAATTCAAAATGAACCGTATTTTACGGGGCTTTCGCCATTATCGCAGGGCTTGTATACTCTTAACAACAATGACATGCTAAATGCCGCATGTGTGGATATTTTCGCAATGGATACGCCGAGAACCATTGTGGAATTTAAAAACAGGGGCAGGGAAGCCGGAACCGAAATGGGATTTCGTGAGTTCACGGGTACGTTTATCGCTGAATTTTCAGCCGTTTTGTTTGCAAAACTTGCGTCATTTGTCGGTGCAAAAAAATATATGCCCGAAACAAAAGTAAACAGCTCCTCCTGGATTACAAACAAAGGACTTGATGTATTTAATGAAATATATAAAAAATCCGATAAAACCCCGAGCGGTTTTGCAGAAGGTGTTTTAAATTCAATGCAGGGGCTTGCAGGAAGCGAAAAACGCGCGCTTGATAAAGACAAAGTACAAGAAATAAAAGAAGGCTTAACAAACCTTATAACAGAGAAAGGAACTAAAAAAGCGGGCGATATACAAGATGAAATTGTAAACGCCCTTGGAGCCGATAAAAATATTTATTTGAAATCAGGCAATAAAGAATTTGAAGCAAATTTGTCGCACGTTGTACGTGATACAGTAGATGCCGGAAAAAATATATTTTTTAAAAAGGGTGCAAATCCTGACGATGTTGTAAAAAAATTAAAATTCATAAATAATTCAAGAGCTGCTTTTGCAATTCCTGCGGCGCTTTGCCTTGCTTTAACAAATCAATATATAAACAGACGTCTTACAAAAAAACGCACGGGAATTGACAATTTTGTAGGCGAAAATAATTATGAAAATAATGTCAAAACACAAAATGAACAAAAAAATGAAAAAGGACTTTTAGCAAAAAAGCTTTTATCCGCGGGTGCTTTTTTATTTATGCTGACAAAAACCATGGGTGTAAAAAAACCTTTAGATATTGTATCAAAACTTGAATTTAACGGCCCCGCAACCGGCGGCAATGCCATTAAAACGGTATACGGGGGGCTGATTTTAGGCAGAATATTTGCAAGCAAAGATTCAACCGAACTCAGAGAAACAGACACAAGGGATTATCTCGGGTTTTTAAACTGGCTTGTGTTGGGCGGTTTTGTTTCAAAAGGGGTTGCAAATGCGCTTGACCCCAAACGTGAAACCCTTCTCAATACCGCACGCGAAGGAAAAGGCGTAAAACACTGGCTTTCTGACATTTCGCTAAAATCTCAAAAAGAAATAATAGCGGCGGGCGGAAATGTGAAGAAAAATTTAAGAAATCTGAATTTGGCGCAAATTGCAGGAATAGGCTACAGTGCGCTAATGCTCGGGGTTTTGCTTCCTAAGTTAAATATAGCAATTACAAAAAAATCAATTAAATCAAAAGAAAAAGAAAATAATAAAGAAAATACAGGTATAATTTCGTTTAAGGAATTTAAGGATTCGCTAAACCCGCATGCTATAATAAAACAATGAACGAATTAACGCAAAGCCTTGAGAAATATCTTCTTGCAGTATATGAAATTGTAAAAACAAATAAAGCCGCAAGAGTCAAAGATGTTTGCAATTATCTAAAAATCGGTGCGCCTGCGGTATCTGCCGCAATAAAAACGCTTGCGGCAAAAAAATATATAAATTATGTTCCCTACGGCATTATAACAATCAGTGCAAAGGGGCGCAAAAAAGCCGAAGAAAAAATAAAACGCCATAAAATAATTTCAAACTTCCTTGAAAAAGTTCTACTGGTTGAAAATTTTGATAAAAGCGCGCATGATATTGAATATTCCATGCCGGAAGATGTTTTGGATAAATTCATCACTTTTTTAAATTTTATGGAAAATTGTACCTGTAAAGAACCAAAATGGCTCAAAAGCTGTAAATATTATATGCAAAACGGCTCTCCTAAAGATATATGTACTGAATGCGCAAAAAATAAAAAACCGGCATGTAATAATAACGGGTGCTGCGGCTGTTAATTTGATTCTTTTATTTTAAAGACAGCTGTAAATTCGCTTCCCTTTTTCAATTCTGATTTTACCTTTATTTCGGCATTTTGCATTTTTAAAAGCTCTTTTGTAATTGTAAGCCCCAGCCCTGTTGAAGAAACCTGTTTTGTATAAGGATTATCAAGCTGTATAAATTTATCAAATATAATTTTTTGATATTTTTTTTCAATGCCGATGCCAGAATCTTTAACTTTAACATAGAGC
>JAJQDG010000235.1 GCA_021202305.1 Candidatus Gastranaerophilales bacterium | reverse complement strand
CAAAAATGAGGGCATAACAGTGAATTTATAAGAAAAATTTTAATTTTTCCGCAAACTTCATAAATTATTTTGATTTAATTAACATCATATATTCATCCGCCTGCACGGTATTTGGAGCCTGCATTTTTGGTTCAATTGCGCGCTTTAAGAGTTTATCTCTGTTTTTAATTAATTTTGAATCCAAACTTATAACATCACTATTCATTGATGCAATAGAAAGCCTGACCGCAGTTTCACTCGGCGCGCCGTTTCCGGAGAGTTCTTCCTGCGCCTTATAGCTTGCCCAGTTTTCATCCAGTTCGTTTATTTTTGCCCATGTGTTATTAACATTCAAACGTTTATCCGCTTCATTTTCTGCAATATTATTTACGTAATCTTTTTGAGAAGTAAAATGGCAGGTGTCATAAACTTTATCCCCGATAATTTCTACAGGGTCGCGTTTTTCATGTTTTTCTATAAGTTTAGCTGCAATTTGCAAATGCTCAATTTCCATGGCTAAAAATTCTTCCCACACAAGTTTCATATTCGGGCAGACTTCATCCTTGTAGCAGTTGTGATAACAGCAAACCTCCATATATTCTCTTAAAAGAAGTTTTTCAAGCAAGGTTTCTTCAGGGTCAACAAGTGTTTCATACATGGTTACATGCTCTTCTTCTACGCTGCAAATTTCGGCATACAGACTTCTTAGTTCGCATGAACCGTACATAAAACCGTGTTCTGCGTAAAAATTATGCGTTTGCTGTTCGCCCGCCATAAGCGTTAAAATATTTGCCTTTGTTTGCGGAGAAGCATTTTCTTTATTATAATTTTTTCTTATACGGAGCTTATTATCGTTGTGGTGATATTGCGTAGGTCTTGCAAACATAACATCCGTATTATAGTGCAAAATCTCGTCAGGTTCGGTTCCTTCAATCAATTTCGCAAACTGTGCATACCTGTACAGATGATCAAAATCTTCAAGCAAGCCAAAATCATACGTTTCTTTTACGTATTCATCAGGCTCATTTTGCGCAAGCCATGCAGTAAGGTCAACCGCGACCTGTTCGTAACCCAGTGTCGTATCTAAAACGCTTTGATTATGCGGTGTCATCCAATTTACAGTAATTTGCTGCATGGTTTCTATATTTCTCGTGTCTGCAATAAGGCGCTTTAATTCGGTATCATCGGAAATTCTTAACAAATTATGTTTAAAATTCCAGGCTTCAATTTCAATACCGTTCATTAAAATTTGACGCGTTCTGGAATAACAATCAACTGTTTCGCGCTTATACGGGCGTCCTGAAACCTTTTCCCAATTTCTTAATTGCTTATCAAGGGGAATACCTTTTTCTTTTAGAGGGTTAAATGTCATAATAAATTCCTTTCTTAAATTAAAACAAGGCAAAAGCTGCCAACAAAAAAAGATAAATCATAAGCTGAAAAATTTCATTATCCGCCCGGACAAATTATCAATTAAAATGATTAAATGTTAAGTTGGTTTTAACGGGTTCATTATCTATTAATATTTGCCTGTCATCCGTTACCGTTCCGATACAAGGAACATCAGATACAATACCGGCATCTTTCGGGTTAAGACATATTAAAAGCCCGTAATCTTCTCCGCCAAAAAGGATTAAATTTTTATCTTCTATTCTTCTTTGGATTTTATCATAATTAATTCTAAACCCGACCTTGCTTGCAAGAGAAATACGCTCAAGAGAATCATACAGTCCGTCCGAGGTATCTGTCATAGCGTAGGGAAATTTTGCATTTAGAGCAATCCTGTCAGAAATTTCAGGAAACAAAAACGGTTCTTTATGCGCTTTTATAAATTCATTTTCAACAGGCAAAAGAGGATTTTTTTTATCAAGCAATAATTTTAACCCCATGGCGCTTTCACCGTGGTACCCCTTTAAAAAAACCAAATAGCCAGGTTTTGCATTTTTTCTTGAAGGAATTTTTCTGTTTTTAGTGCCGCCCAAAATACAAATTGAAACATTTATTTTATCGCCGCCGGTTAAATCACCGCCGATTATTTTCATATCAAATTTTTGACAAATTTCATCTGCACCTTTATAAAAGCCTTCAATAAAGTTTTCATTCAAATTACCTGACAGTGAAATTGTAATAAACTTTGGCACTCCGCCGTTAGAGAGGATATCGCTTACATTTACAAGAACAGATTTTTTTCCTAATTCAAAAGGCGTAAAATAAGAAAGGTTAAAATGAACATCCTCAACTAAAGCATCAGTAGAAGCTAAAAGATTTAATTCTTTAATATACGCGCAATCATCGCCCAGAAAAGAATTATCGGAAATTGTTTTATTTATTATATTTAAAAATATATTTTCTTTATTCATTCAAAAAATTTACCAGTCCGAACAGAGCCATTTTATAGCTGTTTTGTTTAAATCCGGATACAGAGCCTATGCAAGCTTCAGCAACGTATGAAATTTTTCTGTAATTTTCTCTTGAATTTACGTTTGAAAGATGAACTTCAACAGCAGGAATTTTCACTGCGCGAAGGGCATCTAAAATAGCAACAGATGTGTGCGTGTATGCAGCAGGATTTATAATAATGCCATGTGCATCCGTCGATTGAATTTTTTCAACTATACCTCCTTCAAAATTAGATTGGAAAAATTCAAGCTGAACCCCTTCAAAATGTTTAGAATATTCAAAAAGCTCATCTTCAATATTTTTTAATGACATCGAGCCGTATATTTCAGGCTCTCTTTTGCCGAGCATATTAATATTTGGACCGTTTATAACCAGTATTTTCATTAATTTAACTCCGTCTTTTATCATACACCAACTTATAATTTAATAAAATATCTTCATCAAAACGGCTGATTAAAAGATTTTTTGTATGAATTGAATTAGAAATATATACAGGATCCAGCCCTGACACAAAATTGTACCCGCCGCCAAGTATCTTAGGCGCGATAAATTGATAAATTTCATCAGCCAGTTTTTCTTTAATTATAACAGAATTTAATTTTGAACCGGATTCGCCCATAATAGAGTAAATTCCCATTTTGTAAAGAGTTTTAAACAAATTTTTCATATTTTTAAATGAAATTTTTTCAATATGTTTTGGATATTTTTTTTCTGAATTATCGGCAACTATAATTCTTGTGCCATCGTTTTTAAAAACGTTTGCGCGCAAAGAAAGCCGCCCTTTTCTGTCAATTATAATTCTTACAGGATTTATCCCGCCTTCCATTCTTGAAGTTAACTTTGGATTATCAATTTTTACCGTATTTGAACCCGTTAATATTGCCTGATAAAAACTTCTAAGGCGCATTACTTCTTCTCTTGAGGAATTGCCCGTTATCCATTTAGAATTATAATTAACCGTTGCAATTTTAGAATCAAGAGTAGCAGCAGTTTTTATTGCAATATAGGGAAGATTGAATAAAATATTTTTTATAAAAACCTTATTTAATTCCCTTGCTTCATCTTCAAGTATTCCGCCCGCTACATCTATGCCGTTGGATTTTAAAACATCTTCGCCATTTACTTTTGGATTAACATCATGCATTGCAAAAACAACTTTTTTAATTTTTTTTTCAATTATTAAATCAGTGCATGGGGGCGTTTTACCAAAATGTGAACAGGGTTCAAGATTAACATAAAGAACGGCGCCTTCAACATTTTCTTTTGAATTTAAAATAGCGTTCCTTTCGGCATGAAAACCGCCGAATTTTTCATGATAGCCTGTTGAAATAATTTTGCCGTTTTTGACAATAACAGCACCTACAAGAGGATTAGGCATAACATCATGCCCCCCTTTTTTTGCAAGCTCAAAACACATTTTTATATACTTACTTGAATCCATGCATTTTACCTAAACTTTCAACTACTTGAATAATAGCAGGAGTAAGAACAACAGCAAATGTGGCAGGAAGAAGGCACAAAACAAGCGGTATTGTCATTTTGGTGCTTGCCGCAGATACCTGAGCGTCAAGACGCTGTTTCCTTTTTGTACGCAAACTGTCAGCCGAAATTGAAAGCGAACTTGAAATAGAAGCACCCAATTTATCAGCCTGAACAATTACGGCAACAAAAGATTGAATATCTTTATTTTCAACACGCTCGGTTAAACCTCTCAGGGCGTCTTGCTTAGAAACGCCCGAGAGCATATCTTTTGCAATTCTGCTAAATTCGCTGCCTACTTCTTTTGAAAAATTGCTAAACTCTCTGCCGACACGTTCAATGGCGCTGTCAATACTAAGCCCTGCTTCAACGCACACGCACAACAGGTCAATTGCATCGGGGAAGAATTTTTCAAAAGCTTTTTCTTTTTTCTTTATTCTTTTTGCAAGCGCCCATGCGGGGCTTTTGTATGCAAGGTATGTCGGAAAACAGACTAAAATTACGCCCACAAGGACTTTAACACTATCCATGAGAAACGGAATAACAACAAAGCTTGCAACAACACCTAAAAGCGCCACAATTAAGAGCCTCAATATTCTTCTGTTTTCAAAATCCATAATATCGTTTTCATTTGCAGGCAAACCCAGTTTAATAAACATTTGTTTTATCGTATTGGTATTTTTACTGTCCTTCATATTGGCAACGGTAAGCGGCTTTATAACATCAAGCAAATCATCCCATAAATTTCTTTGCTTGCGCACGGCATGCCCCCGCTTTAACCTTTCAAGCAGATAGCTGTTATCGCGGTTAAACACGATATAAATCAACATTCCGCACATTAGTGCCATTATTACAAGCATACAAAATCTAATAATCGTTTCAAAACTCATATTTCAATATCCGTAATTTTATTAATCAATATAAACCCGACTATCATAAGGAAAATTGACACGCCCAGTGAAATTTTCCCCCAGGTATGATGTATAAGATAGTCCATATATTCAGGCGCCATAAAAAACAGTATAACGGCAATAACAGGCGGAATAACAGAAACTATAACGCCGGAAAGTTTTGCCTGCATGGTTTGAGCCTTTAATTGCCCTATCATTTTAAAACGTTCCCTGATTGTAGCTGCAAGTATTTCAAGCAATTTAATTAAATTTCCGCCGATTTCCCTTTGAAGAATTACAACTGTTGTAAAAAATCTTAAATCGACCGAATTAGGAACTGTTTCTTGAAGGGCGCGCATAGCATCTTTGGTATCAACACCGAGCGCAATTTCATCAGTCATTATCTTAAAAACTCTGCTTATGGGATCAGGCATTTCATTAACTATAATTTCAAATGCACTGAAAAGAGAATGCCCCGCACGGAGCGCATTACAAAGCAAATCAAGTGCATCCGGCAATTGCTGGGTAAATAAATCCGTTCGTTTTTTAATCTTATATCTGATGTATAAAAAAGGTAGAAAAAGCCCGAGGGGAGCAAGCAGGGCAATAACAGGCAAAAATAAAAGCCCGAGTACAAGCGGAATAACGCATAAAATAAGGCTGAAAATTATGAATGTATCTACTTGCCACGGAATATCCGCCTGATCTAAAAGGGATTTTACGCTGTCTGCAAATTTAATTTTTCCAAACAATTTAGAAAATATGCTGAAATGAAAGTTTCTTCTGGAAATAGCAAAATTATGCGCATTTTTTTTATTTGCGCTGTATCCATGGTTTTTAACGGAAAGCAATCTTTGCACTATGTCTTTTTCGTCCAAATGAAAATAAAGACATATGTTTAAAACGCAAAAAAATGTCAAAATTGAACAAATTATGCATAATACAAGTTTAGCTATCAGTATGTTCATTTCTGCGCAGCCTTCTTAAAATATCCATTTCGCCCGCATTCTGGTTATTATATGCGCTGCGAACCAAATTTTGTCTGATGGATTCTCTCGTTTGTTCTTTTGCAAGGGCAGATTTTTGAGCAGTATTTTCACCCGAAGTTCTTACAACATAACTGTGTTTGTATTCAGAATCGAAAACGCTGCCGTTTACTTTAATTCCAAGGCGTTCAATTTTCTTTAAAAATTCAGGGCGCACACCGGTTGAAACATGCATGCCTATTACTGCCGTGTCAGAAATTCCCGTTTGTTTCCACACAAAAATATCCTGCATGGTAATAACAGATTCTTCCATGCCTGTTATTTCAGACACGCGTGTTACTTTTCTTGAGCCGTCCTGCAATCTGGAAGCCTGAATTATAATGTTTATGGCAGAAGCTATCTGCTGCTTAATATTTTTACTCGGAAGCTCAACGCCTGAATATAAAACCATGGTTTCAAGCCTGGAAAGCGCATCTCTTGGCGAATTAGCGTGCAGCGTACTTAAAGAACCGTCATGGCCCGTGTTCATGGCTTGAAGCATGTCTAAAGTTTCAGCACCGCGGCATTCGCCCACGATTATACGATCGGGGCGCATACGAAGGGCATTTATTACAAGGTCTTTTGTGGAAATTTCGCCCTCGCCTTCAATATTTTTCGGCCTTGTTTCAAGCCTTACCACATGGTCTTGCTTTAAAGAAAGCTCGGCTGAATCTTCAATAGTAATAATTCTTTCATTGTGCGGAATTGCAGCCGACAAGCTGTTTAACAAGGTGGTTTTACCGGCGCCTGTACCTCCTGATATAATTACGTTGCACCGCGCCGTAACTGCAGCCTGCAAAACTTCAGCCATTTCCGTACTCAATGAACCCCATCTCAAAAGTGCTTCAATTGTGCCGGCATCTTTTTTAAATCGCCTGATTGAAAGCGAAGGCCCGTCTATTGCAAGGGGCGGAATAATTGCATTAACACGGGAACCGTCAGGCAGCCTTGCATCTACCATAGGGGATTTTTCATCTATCCTTCTTCCGACTTTTGAAACGATTCTCTCAATTATGTTTTTTAAATGTTCATTGTCCTTAAAAACAACCGATGTTTTGTATAGTTTGCCGTTTTTTTCGATATAGATATTTTTCGCGCCGTTCACAAGAATATCACTCACTTGAGGGTCATCAAGCAAAGGATCTAAAGGTCCAAACCCTTTGGCATCTTGAATTATTTCTTTTACAAGGCGTTCTTTTTCGGCCTTGTTAATAGGAACCTGTCTGAAATCGCTATTTATTTGAAATTCAATAAACTGCTTTATAAAGCTTTTTTGTTCATCATCATTAAGATTGGACCAATTCGGAGTAGTGTTAACTTTTTCAATAAGAAGGCTGTGGAGTTTATCTTTTAAACTTCTTAATTCTTCATTTAACGGTGCAACGGAATAATTAATAAATCCCCCGCTCTCGTCATTTTGCCCCTTCTGGGGATTATTTGTATTTAGCCTGTCTTTTAGGGACAATTAAATATCTCCTTTGTTTTTATTGAAAAAACTTAAAAGCCCGAAACCCGATTCTTTATTTTGCTGTTTATTCTTGTCATAAGAACCGCTTTCGGATAAAAGCGAAGCAAGCTGCTTGAAGCTTTTGCAAATATTTGAATTAGGCGAAGCATCAGAAATCGGAATTCCCTTATTAATTGAATTTATTATGGTATAGTAGTTATTTGGAATTTTGAAGAAAACCTTATGATCCAATACTTCTTCAACGTCATCAATTTTGATGTCATCGGCTTCCATATATCTGTTTATAATTAATTTAATTTTATCTTTTGAATAACCGAGCTTTTTAAATAGTTCAAAACATCTCTGGCAATTTCTTATGGAAGGAAGGTTTACTATGCTGACCAAAAGAATGAGATCGGAATTATCAAGCGCGGTTATTGTTTTAGAATCAAAGCTGGATGTAGTATCAATTACAATATACGAAAAAACATTGCGCAATATATTTATAAGCATGGAAATATCTTCAGACGTGATAATTTCAGCCTGTTCAATATCGGGCGGGTCAGCAAGAACGTAAAGGCTTGTTTTATTATACTGTTCAAGCGTAGACAACAAAAAGGATTCATCAATTCTGTCCAGATTGTTTATTACATAAGAAGTATCAAACGACGGATCAAGATTTAAAAATGTCGTAATGTCGCCCATTTGCATATTTAAATCAACCAGAGCAACTTTTTCTTTTGTTATATTTGCAATTTCCATTGCAAGATTAACGGAAAGAGATGTTTTTCCAATGCCGCCTTTATTTGAAAAAGTTGTTATAACTTTGCATTTTGTCGAATCATTAATATTGCCCAAAATTAAATCTTTCATCTTTAAAACGGCATTGACAAAATCTTTTTCAATTAAGGGCTTTATTAAATATTCCCTTGCACCTGCTCTAAGCGCCTTAATCACAACATTAGAATCCATGTCGTAAGAAAGAACAATTATTTTTGAATTTTTAATGCAATTTGAAATTTTTGCAATAACATCAAGTGCCAGATTTGTCTTTTGAGTAATATCAACAATAATCAACTGGGGTCTGTTTTCCATAATATAATCCTGTGCAAGAAGAATATCATTGAATTGC
>JAJQDG010000027.1 GCA_021202305.1 Candidatus Gastranaerophilales bacterium | reverse complement strand
ATTTAAATTTATTCCTGATTGAATATTATTTTATAATACATGTCTGCCTTCCGGTATTTACTTTTCGGGCGTTTTTTCCATAGCTTTAAGTTAATTTCGGCAGGCAGACCGGTTAAAGTAAATATTTTATTCCACTGGGTCGGCGAAATATTGTTACATCCGCCTTCAATCTTGCAGCTATTGCCTGTGTGAAGATAATCATCAAATGTTTTAATCTCACGGCTGATTGAATCTTGCCGGTACATTTGTATATTTTTTAAATCAAAAGCATAGACATAATTATATCCGAAATCTCTGGCGTTCAGCCCCGAAAGCTGGAGGGGATACCTTGTTTTTTTGCCGTCCAACGACAAAGACATATTAATAAAATCCTGTTTTACATTATATGAAGCAATGAACAAGTTGTCTTTTTTATCAAATTCAAGCGAAACAGGATTAAATTTTGAATATTTACTTGTACAGAAATCTTTTATACCATAATTGAAGTTCGGGATAAACGGCGATGTAATACCAACCAGAAGATTTGGATTATTTATCAGGGCGCTTATTCTTGACTTACCATCAATATTCAGATTGTAATTGTTATCATAAACTTCACTATTGCAGCTGATATCGCTCCACCAGGGTTTATTATCTTCAATTGAACCGAATACTTCATTTGAAGGCTCATAATCGTTTTTGGCAAAAAGGGAATTTTTTACATATTTTTTTCTGATATCATAAATTTGTTTTTTTGAAAGATATTTAAAATCGGAAGTTTGATTAAGTGCTACCGGTATAAATTTTTGGGCGTTAACAGCATTTGTTTTATTTTCAATTGCGGATAATTTTAAAATTCTTCTGTCTTTTTCGGATAAAAAGTAAAAATCAAAACAAAAAACCAGTGTAAGAAGTAAAACTATAAGTTTTATAATAAATAAATGAAAAAAAGAAATATCATTAAGCGTATTGCGTTCATGTTCGGTTACTATAGCTTTAGATTGCGCCTTTCTCTGCATTACAATACGATTATTGTCAAAATGCCCGCTTATAGTTTTAGCTACAAGATTTTTAGAGTCAATTTTTTGAATTTGCCTGCATGCTTCAAGCGCATTTGCCGGGTCATTAGTTTTTAGAAAAAATATTGCCTTTGCGCAAAGTACATCAAGATTATCCGGCTCAATATCCAAAATTGAATTAATTTTAGATAACAAAACCTGTTTGTCAAGCGAATCGGATGACTCATGAATGTTTTTAAGCGCTTTTTTTATTTCCGATATTATGATATCTGTTTTATTATTTTCCATTTTTAAACTTTTCTATTGATTTATCTACAAAAAAATACAGGTCAAGCATAAATGAAATAAAAAGAAAAGGTGAAATACAAATGAGAACAAACAGGGGCTCATTAACCGTTATATCCGGAAAGAAAATTTTTAAAAAAACAGCCAGAGCAATTCCGATTAAAAAAAATATTAAACTGGCTTTTTTATAGCAGCTTGCTTCTTGGGATGATAAAACCGGTTTAAAACCTTTTTCTTTATAATCATCAAGCTTTTCTCTTATCCCTGGCGGCTCCCCGGGACCTGAAAATTCATAAGTAAACTTTTTAATATTGCGGGCAAAATTAAAAAGTGTGTATCCTAATTCTACACAGCTCAGTGTAAAGGGAACATAAACATCAATAACCGATCCGTCATTTAAATAAAAACATATCTTTTTATTGTCTATACATATTGCAGAAGCTAAGCCGGCATTTCGTTTACAGGTATAGATAATATATTTTAGTTCTTTAATATCGGAAAATCCGACTGAAAAATCAAAATGGAATTTGTTATAGTTAAATTTTACTCCGTCATCAAGGAGTTCGATGGATTTTAAATATTTACCTTTAGTTAAATCTTTAATCTTTTTTTTTCTTAAAATAAATGCGGGTGTTGCAGCAAGCAATAACCCGGCAGAGCAGTAACAAAAAATCAGAGCATATATTTTCAGTTCATACGGAGCACTGCCCTGCATTAAGTTTTTAAATGCATATCGGCACCAGCTGAAAAAAGTTAAAAAAGTAGGAAAATCGCCGCTGTCATCAACCAGTATTAAGAAAATCAATAATAATAAAACAATTGAAATAATAATGCATATGAGCGGCGGAAAAATTGAAATCCCTCCGGGAACATTTTTTATTTTTACATTGCGTTTCATGCTAAAATTATACTATTTTTTAAAAGAAAATAAAAAAGGTAACAAAACTTAAATACTAAGATAAAATGCCTGCAAAAAAAATTCAGCAGGCATTCACAATTTAAATAATATAAACAGGACTAGTTTTCATCCAATTGCTGCAATAAAACTTCATTTGCCTTTGCAACCTGGGGATCTATTTTATTTTCAACATCTTTTTTTGTGTAATCAACCGTAATATTTGGTTCAATTCCTTTTTTATTAATATCCGTGCCGGATGGAGTCAGATATTTTTGAATGGTAATATGCATAGCACCGCCCCCCGGCATTCTGTTTATTTCTTGAACAAGCCCCTTGCCAAAAGATTTTTTTCCGATAATAACAGCACGGTTATTATCTTTTAGGGCGCCTGACAAAATTTCGCTTGCGGAAGCTGAACCCTCGTTTATCAAAACTGCAAGCGGTTTTTGCGTAAGCGTATTTTTTGATGAATAGCTGGTTTCTTTGTAACCGTCCCTGTCAACTGTCGAAACAATGACCTTAGAATTTAAAAAATAATCCGCAATATACGTGGCATTTGTTAAAAGCCCCCCCGGGTTTGACCTTAAATCAATAATCAGGGCGTCTTTATCTTTATTGTTATCAAGCGCCTGTTTAAATTCAATTGCGGCATTTCGGCTTATAAACGAACTCAGCCTTATGTAGCCGATATTTGGCGCAATAACTATGTTTTCAGGTAATTTTGTAGAAACAGACTTTAATTCAATATTTGCCCTTGTAATCGTATATAATTTTGCAGGCTCATCCCCCCTTTTTACAAGTAATTTTACCTCTGTGCCTTCCTGACCGCGTATTTTATCCGCGGCGGCATCCACCGTAATGCCTTTTGTGGACTTTCCGTCAATTTCAAGTATTTCATCTTCCGCTTTTAGCCCGGCGCGTTCCCCCGGTGTATCTTCAAGGGGAGCAATAATAAGCAGTTTTCCGTTCCTGACGCCGATTTGAACGCCAATGCCGGATAATTTACCCTGAATTGAAGCAGATTCCTCCTGATATTCTTTTGGGCTTAAAAAGCGCGTATAGACGTCATTCAAGCTTGAAACCATTGTTTCTATTGCGACATAGGCATCTTCATCCGTCACTATAACATCATCATACTTGTGCCGCCACCTTTGCCAATCTTGATTATTATTTGTTTGGTCAACATATTTTAAATTAATCAGGCTCCACGCCCTATCATATAAAGACTGCGGACTTTGCGCCAGAACAGGATTATCGGTAGTTGTGATAAAGAAAAGCCCGAATAACATCAGTGATAACAATATTTTTTGAAAAAGATTTTTCATTTTAAACTCCTTATATAATTTGATTGTAGTATAAATTTTCTTCAAGGACAAATTTTTGTCAAAAAATTTGCCAAAATAATCCTACTAATTTAAAATAAAGACATGGAAATTTCCGGAAAAAAATCTTTATTTTTAGCATTTATTGCAGCAGTTTTGCTTTTTTTTCTTTCATGGGTGATCGGAAATGAAATTTTCCAGAATAAATCTTATAATTTCATGGTCAAATACACCTCAGAAGATAATACGGCATCTAAAGATATTATTTTAGTTGTAATAGATAATAAATCTCTCGCCGAAGTCGGCAGGTGGCCATGGAAAAGGGATAAAACCTCCGAGATTTTCGAATATCTTGAAAATTATACAGATGCAAAGGCAATTGCGTATGATGCGGTTATAATTGCTCCCGATACATTAAACCCTGATGCAGACAAAATATTTTTTAATGCAATCGGTAAATATAATAAATTAATCGGCGGAGTAGGTTTTATAGAAGATGATTTTCTTGAATTTAAAAAAGGAGATGAATACAATAAAATCCTTCCCTCTAAATCAGATGTCGAAATAATTGATAACAGAAGCCCGAAATTCCGCCAAAAAAGCTTTTATAAAAGTTTTACCCCCTTTGTTGAAGATTATTTTAAAAATATAAAACTTTTAGGTTCCGTTAATACTTATCAGGATCAAGACGGCTATATAAGAAAAATCGACCAGCTTGTAAATTATAACGGCAAACTGTACCCTTCTTTAGCACTTATGACCTATTCAAAAATAACGGGCATAAAAAAATTTACACTGGATGATGAATATATAAAAGGCGAAAACAGTTATTATAAATTAAAAATTCCGGTTAAAAATGAACATGGTATCGTATTCAGCTATGTTTCATACTATAAAACGGATCCTACAGGCACATATTCGCATAATACGGTTTCTGCGTCGGATATTTTAACATCGCTGAGACAAATTAAAAACGGAGAAAAACCTTTATTGGATTCGGGCATTTTTTCGGGCAAGGCAGTTTTTGTCGGCGCAAATGCAAATGCACAGGCATTATCCGACATCAAAAGAACCCCGATTTCTGACAGTCTTGCAGGTGTTGATGTTCAAGCCACAAATTTTAATAACATGCTGGATAATTCTTTCATGACAACAACAAGCAGATATTATGACTTTTTTGTTGTCCTGTTTTGCTTTTTGATTGTTATTGCCTACGTATGCATACTTCCCGTATCAACGGCGCTTTTGTGTACAACTTTTACAATGCTTTTGTATTTTATTTATGCTTTTATCATGTACGACAACAGAATAGCTGTAGGGCTTATCATGCCTGAAATTTTTATGTTGTTTGCAATCGGCTGCGGATATTCTTTCAGGTATCTTTTAGAAGGCGCGAAAAAAGAAAAAATTCAATCTGCAATGAGCAAATATATTTCAAAAGATGTCATGAACAGCGTTGTTCAAAACATTGACAGCATAAAACTCGGCGGCAAAAGAGCAGAAGTTACGGTTTTATTTGCTGATATCAGGGGCTTTACCTCAATATCAGAGCAGCTTTCGGCTGAAGAAGTGAGCAAAATTTTAAACGAATATTTTTCTGAACTTGTGCCTCTTATTGAAGAACATAAAGGGGTTTTAAATAAATTTATGGGCGATGCCCTGCTTGCAATTTTCGGCGAGCCGATTAAAGATGAAGATCATCCCGTCCATGCCGTTAAATGTGCGGATAAAATGCTTAAAAAAGTACGTCAATTACAAGAAAAATGGCTTGCCGAAGGCAAGCCCAAAATTGAAACAGGTATAGGAATTGCAACAGGCGAAGTATTTATCGGAAATATCGGGTCTGAAACGCGCCTTGAATATACTGTTATAGGCGACACAGTAAATACGGCAAGCAGAATTGAAAACTATAATAAAGTTTACAGAACAAATTTCTTAATAAGCGAAGAAACTTACCAGCGTGTGCAGAAATACGTTGATGTTATTAAAATCAGAGAAGTTTCAATACGCGGAAAAGCAAAAAAAATCAACATTTATGAAGTTTTGCGCATACTGGATGTTTAATTTTGCGCAGTTCCTTTGTATGCTTCTATTGCATAATCAGGAATTTGTATTGATTGTGTCTGCGCATACTGCTCGGGCGCTTGACTACCTTGATACTGCTGATATTGCTTAATATTCGGCTGGCACTCGGCATATCCTTGATATTGATTGTAATTCGGATATAAAGGTGCGGTTACATATTGAGCAGCAGCGCTATTAACAGACTGGAACCGGGGATTATAACCATATGAATAATCAGCAGCAGCAGTCTGCATTTGAGATTGCGGATAATTACTGCCGGCAGAAACTGTCGTTTGCGAATACTGATTGTTATTGTACCCGTTATTTTGTGCATTTTGAGTGGCGGTATTTAATTCGGCAGCGTTATCTGATTTTTTTTCTGAAGTATCTTGCCCTTTTTGATTATTTTTTTCATGCTCTTTTATTTTTGCATCAATTTCCGCTTGAGAAATAGTTGAATCAAGCTTAATATTCGGCATTTCTCTTGAAATGCGCTTTCCTGCGGCGCTTGAATTAAATGTTTCTGCCCAACTCATAAAAAAACTCCTATAGATTAATAAAAACTTTTTGAGTTAAAAAATTGCGCAAGAATCAATTGTTTTTGTTATTATAAAGAAAAAGGATAATAAAAATGAAAATTGAAGAAAAATTCTTAAAACAAGCGCAAGAACTTGCAAGGGGTGCTGAAATTGTTCCAAACGGCGTTATGGGGTTAGCTGAAAAGCTGCAAACGGCAGCCAATGAAAATAGACCCTTAAGGGTAAAATTGGGCTTAGACCCCACAAGACCTGATTTGCACCTCGGGCATACGGTTGTTATGAGAAAATTGAAAAAATTTCAGGAACTCGGGCATACAATTGTTTTAATTGTAGGCGGTGCAACCGCAATGGTGGGTGACCCTTCCGGTAAATCAGAAACCCGCCCCGCGCTTTCTAAAGAACAGGTCAATGAAAATGCCAAAACATATTTTGAACAAATGGCAAAAGCTTTAGACGTTTCCAGGGCGGAAGTTAAAAATAATGCCGATTGGCTTCATTCCATGAGCTTTGTTGATATGTTAAAATTGGCTTCTTCAACTACTGTTGCAAAAATTTTAACCCGCGACGATTTTAATAAAAGGTATAAAACAGCGCGCCCGATTAGCGTTGTTGAATTTTTCTACCCCTTAATGCAGGCTTATGACAGTGTTATTGTTAAAGCGGATATTGAATTAGGCGGCACGGATCAAACCTTTAATTTAATAATGGGGCGCGATGTTCAAAATTTCTACGGCATTAAAGAAGGGCAGATAGCAATGACGCTCCCTCTTATAGAAGGCACGGACGGCGCTGTAAAAATGTCTAAAACATATCCCGAACATTGTATATCGCTTACAGATTCTTCAAAAGATATGTACGGCAAGATTATGTCAATTCCTGACAATTTAATGCCAAAATATTATTTACTGTTAACGGATTTAAATTTCAATAAAGAAAATAATCCGCGCGATGAAAAAATGCGTCTTGCATTTGAAATTACAAAAATGTACCATGGCGAAAATAAAGCAGCAGAGGCGCAAAATGAGTTCATCAATATTGTTCAAAATAAAAATCTTCCCGACAATATGGAAGAAGTTGAATTAAAAGAGCCTGTTAATATTTTAGACTTAATCACAAGGCTGAATTTCACTCCCTCAAAAAGCGAAGCAAAAAGGCTGATAGCAGGCGGCGGAGTAAAATTTGAAGGGGAAAAAATATCCGATATTCAATTAAATATTGCAAAATCAGGTATTTTACAGGCAGGAAAAAGAAAATATGCTAAACTCATTTTCAAAGGTTGATGAAATAAAAAAACGCTCAAAAATTGCAATTTTTCGCGGGATTAAAAGAGTAAAAGACGATATTGAAAATATTATGGATAAAGACCCCGCCGCAAAGAGTGTTTTGGAAATTATCCTTTTATATCCGGGGTTTCATGCCTTGCTTGCGTACAGAATTGCAAATAAACTGTACAAATTAAAGGTTCCATTTATTCCGGGGCTGATTTCAGCTTTTGCAAGGTTTTTTACAGGGATTGAAATTCACCCCGCTGCTCTAATCGGCGAAAAATTTTTTATTGACCATGGCATGGGCGTTGTGATAGGCGAAACAACAATTATTGGCGATAATGTACTCATTTATCAGGGCGTAACCCTTGGCGGCACCGGAAAAGAGGCGGGCAAGCGCCACCCTACAATAGGCGATAGAGTTACAATCGGGGCGGGCGCTAAAGTTTTGGGAAATATTACAATAGGCTCCGATTCAAATATCGGCGCAGGAAGTGTTGTAATTGACGATGTGCCGGAACATTCAACGGTTGTCGGAGTTCCGGGGCATATAACAAGACAGCGTACTTTTGTTCAGGGGCAGCTTTTGCACAATAAAATTCCCGATCCCATTACATGTGAAATTCGCCGTTTAACTTATGAAATTCGCGAACTTAAAGAAAAAATTGAAAAATAAATTTCTTCTCAAACTATTGTAAAAAGCGGCTGCAGGGCGCTATGTAACAAAATATTAATCCCGTTAAAGAAAAAAGTATTTCATCCGATAACTATATCAAGGAAAAGTTAAAGGAGAATACCCGAAAATGGATAATTCCGTAAATTACAACCCGCAGATTAACAATCTTCCAATGCCAAAGGAAGGCTTAAAAGAAGAAAAGCCGCCTGAAAAACCTCCGGAAACTTGTTTTGAAGATACTTCCTGGTGCGATGATGCTGCTGTTGCAATAAGCGAGGAATTTGACGATATGGATAGTTTTCTTGATAAATTCAAACAATCGGGCGAATTTACCGGATAGTTTTTGGGGGGGGGGGGGGGGGGGGGGGGGGGGGGGGGGGGGGGGGGGGGGGGGG
>JAJQDG010000143.1 GCA_021202305.1 Candidatus Gastranaerophilales bacterium | reverse complement strand
CGGCTCACGCGCACCGGCTCCGCCCGCCGTAGTGCTTCACGGGGCAGGGCTGAACATACAGCACCACCAATCGCCGGCGTTACGTTCCGTGTCGGGGCTGACCGCCCCGACACTCTACGCCGGCTCACGCGCACCGGCTCCGCCCGCCGTAGTGCTTCACGGGGCAGGGCTGAACCGCCCTGACCCCGTATCCGCACCGGCTCCGCAGTCAGACTTCTTCAAATTCGATTTTTTCTGCTCCGCAAACGGGGCAAACCCACTCATCAGGCAAATCTTCAAAAGCGGTATCGGGCTTTACATTTTGCGTATCATCGCCTGCCGAAGGGTCATAAATATAATGGCAGAGTGTACAAACATATTTTTTCATATAACAACCTCCTTTTTTAATTGTTATAGTTTAAAAAAATATATCTTAAATCACTCTTTTGGATAATTTATAGAAGAAGTTCGCGGAAGTGCGGGTGCGGGTACCGCTTGCGGCATAAACTCATTCCGGCATTTTCGGGTTTTTAAGGCATCACTCCAAGTTATTTGTGATTATTTTTTCTTAGCTTATTTATAAATTTTTCCAATCTCAAAACGGCTTCTTTAAGATTTTCAAGCGAATAAGCGTATGAAATTCTTAAATATCCTTCCCCGCTATCGCCGAAAGCATTCCCTGGAATTGCAGCCACGCGCTGCTCTTCCAAAAATTTTGTTGCAAATTCTTCGCTTGACATATTAAATTCTTTTATGCAGGGGAAAACATAAAAAGCGCCGTACGGTTCAAAACATTCAAGCCCCATTTTTTTGAAAGCGTCAATCAAAAAGCGCCGTCTTTGATTATACGCCCTTTTCATTAATTCTATATCTTCATCCCCCTTTTTTAACGCTTCAACTGCGGCATACTGGCTTGTTGTCGGGGCGCACATTATCGCAAATTGATGTATTTTTGTCATTTGTTTTATTATAGGTTCAGGCGCACAGGCATATCCTAAACGCCAGCCGGTCATAGCATATGCCTTTGAGAAACCGTCAATTAAAACAGTGCGTTCTTTCATGTTTGGCAAACTTGCAATAGATGTATGGGTGCCTTTATATGTTAAGGCAGAATAAATTTCATCCGATAAAACGTAAAGGTCGTTATCTAAAATAATTTTATGTATAGCCTCAAGGTCGCTTTTTTCCATTATTGCGCCTGTCGGATTATTCGGATAAGGCATAATTAAAGCTTTTGTTTTATTTGTAATTGCATTTTGCAATTCTTCCGGCTTTAATCGAAATTCATTTTCGCCTTTTAAATTTATTATTACAGGTTTTGCACCGGATAAAATCGTGCATGGAAGATACGAAACATAAGAAGGTTCGGGGATAATAACTTCATCGCCTTCGTTTATAATAGAGCGAAGTCCTATATCAATAGCCTCTGATCCCCCCACAGTAACAAGAACTTCAGTTAAGGGATTATACTCTATTTGGCGATTGGCTTTTATTTTATTTGCAATTTCAACACGCAATTCTTTTAAGCCTGCATTTGACGTATAAAAAGTGCGTCCGCGCTCCAAGGCATATATTCCTTCATCCCTTATATGCCATGGCGTATCAAAATCAGGCTCCCCAACGCCAAGCGAAATAGCATCTTTCATTTCAGAAACTATATCAAAAAATTTCCTGATTCCTGAGGGTTTGATATTAATTGTTTTTTCATTTAACGGTTTTGTCATGGGGTAATAATCTCTCTTGTATCTGTGTGTTTTTTATCTAAAACCGTACCGTGGTCTTTATATTTTTTAAGAATAAAGTGGGTTGCCGTACTTAAAACAGAGTCAAGCGTAGATAATTTATCTGTTACGAACATTGAAATTTCTTTTAATGACTTTTCTTCCAGAGTAACAAGTAAATCGTAGCCGCCTGAAATTAAATAAACGGCGCGCACTTCGGGATAATTATAAATACGTTCTGCTATTTTATCAAAGCCTTGCCCGCGCTGCGGAGTAACACGCACTTCTATCAATGCGTTAACTTTTTCTACCGAAGTTTTTTCCCAATCTATTAAAGTATGATACCCGCAAATAACGCCCTCTTTTTCAAGAGCATTCAATTCATTTATAACGTCCTCTTTATCTGCACCTAAAATAACAGCAAGTTCATCAAGCGCTATTCTGCTGTTGCGCTCAATTACGGAAAGCAATTCTTCTCTCATTTTAAATCCTCTAATACCTGCCAAGTAATTCTAGCATAGTGTTCCGGTAAAGACAAGCCGAATAGAGTTAATTATATATTTTCTTTTTGTTCTTTTACATTTCTTTTTATTATTTTTTTTAAATCATTCGAAATTATAATATCCGGATTTTCTGTTACAAAATCATCCAAAAGCATATTTGCATATTGTATATCGCCCTCTTTTGAAAGTATCAATGCGGCAGGAATAACATTAAACGGGTTTTTATTTCTGTTTGAAAGATAATATTGTTTTTTGTTTTCAATCTGTCCGGTTAATTCAAGCGCCTTTATCAAATTTTCGTAATATTCAAGTTTCATGCAGTCTTTTGAAATTGCCTCTTCAAAAGAAATTTGCGCCATTATTGAAAAATCGTCCCACCCTTGCAGGGGAAGCCCGTTTCTTTTTTGAATTTCACCCAGCAATAAATATACTTTTCCTAAATTGTTAAAATAAACCGCCGTTGTTTGTGAATCCGGATTAATTGCTATTGCAATACGATATTCTTTTATGGCGGCAAAAAAGTCTTTGTCTTTATAATATATCGTTCCTAAATTATTGTGCATTTGTGCGGCATTTTGCGCATTTACGGTGCTTACTATTGATGCTTTGTGCAAATCGGCATATGCAGGTAAAAAAATAAATGCAACAAAAATAAAAAATATTGCCCTATAAAACAATTTCCAGTTTTTCCTTTGAAAAATTAAAATCAACCGTCATATTATTAAAATCTTTTTCGAGCATGTCGAGAATAGTATCATCATAATTGGGATCATAATGGAAAAAGTACAATTTTTTGGCTTTTGCAAGCTTTGCTGTTTCGATTGCCATATTAAAAGTCGAATGTCCGTATCCCTGTTTTGGCATAATCGGCGAAATGTAGTCTTGATGAGTATACTGCGCATCATGAATTAAAATATCACAGCCGTATGCAAATTCGATAAATTTTTTATCCGAACCTACATAGCATTCTTTGTCGGTTGCATAGACAATGGTTTTGCCCTCATATTGAATTTTTACGCACAGACATCCGTTTTTAGGATGAGCCATTGTCTTAAATACGTTAATCACAACATCTTTTTCGCCAACTTTTGTTTCATCAAAATCCGAAACATTTATTAAAACGTGTTCTCCGCTTTCCTTTATAATAAGAGCCTGTCTTTGCGAAATAGAATTAATATCTACTGCTCCATGGATTTCATCAAGGCTGACGGGGAAACTTTTATCAAATAAAAGTGCCGTCAGGCTGTCTTTTAATTTTTCTTTTGCGGTATCGGGCCCGTATATTTTTAATTCGGTTGATTTTGTGAATATCGGAGAAAAAAACGGAAGCCCTTGAATGTGATCTTGATGAATATGGCTTAGAATTACGGTAGCATGAAGCGCAATTCGTTCAGCTTCCGTGTTTCCTGACAAAATATGTTCTCTTGTTAAATTTTCGCCGAGCTCTGTTATACCGGTTCCGGCATCAAGTATTATAAGTTTATCGCCGGCTATTACTTCAACACAGCTTGTGTTTCCGCCATATTTTAAATGCGAGCTTCTTGGTGTCGGATAAGAACCGCGAACACCTCTGAATTTTACTTTAATTGTCAATTTTAGCTTCCTTTTTAGCCTTTTTTGCTGCCTTTTTTTCTGCTTTTTGCGCCTCTTTTTCTCTTTTAGCCTCAAGTTTTGCCGATTTTATTTCATCTTTCGTAAGCTTTTCTTTTGGCACATACCCTTTTCGTATCATAACCTGTCCGTTTCTGTCAGAGGACGTGCCGTAAAAAAGCGCTGATGCAATAACGCCCTGTTTGCTTGCTTCTTGAAGTTCCGTCAATTTGGTTTCATGAAATTTAAAGGAAAAAATCACTCTATCGTTATAATTTGTAACAGACACCGTTCTAAAGGCATTCGGATATGTAACAAGCGAGGGCGAAGCAACATGAATTACATTTCCTTTGCGGATAATTTTTGTACAGTGATAATGACCTGCAAATATTGCAACAGGCATTTTTTCATATTTTTTTAATACATCAAGATAGGCATTTGCGTTTAATAGTTTGTGGTCGGCACTTTTAAAGGGTTCAACAACCGGATGATGCTGAAAAATTATAATAACATCATCAGGGTTTGAAGATAATTCTTTATCAAGAAAAATAAGCTGTTCATCAGGTAAAAATCCGTTGGATGAATTTTCAGAACCCGTTGTAGTATCAAGAACTATAACCCTGTAGCCTTTATTCGGCGAAAAAGCAAAATACCCTGTAGAGCCTTTTGAAGAATTTTCGCCCGAGCTTGCAAATCTTTGATAGGGATTGCTTTTTTCAATTATTGCGTATACTAAATCTTTTGTGAGAAAATCTTCACTATTGTTCAGCTCATATCCGTCGTGGTTTCCAAAAAGCAACAGTGCAGGGTGGTTTAATTTGTTTAACGACACGAAAAAATCCCTGTAATTTTTTTTAGTAGGTTCATTTACCATATCACCCGTAAAAACAACAAAATCAAGATTATGAATATTATTAACATCTTCAATTGCAGAATTTAACAACTCTTTTGAATGGGAAAGCAGTTTATACGTAGTATCGGGCGAATCTGAAATGTGTGTATCCGATATTTGCGCGAAATTCAATTCAATATCGTTAAAAGAAAAGTCGGCAAATGCGCTGTTTGTAATAAACAGCGCGCCAAACACCAGTAATATTTTATATAAGTTCTTCAAGTTCATCTAAAAGTTTCCTGTTTTCATAGGCAAAGTCTTTTCCGCGCGCTTTTATCGCATAACTTAATGCTAACGGAAGATTAAGCGCATCATTTGTTTGCAGATTTGAATAATACATTTCTTCAAAATTATCAGGCAGACGCAGCGACCAATTTTGTTCTCCGGAGGTGCCGGGGATATTATAAGTGTCTTGTATACCGAAGAAATCCGTAAAGAAAATTTGAACGTTTTGTGCAGGACATGCAAAAACCTCAACCAGTTTTGAAAAAGCTAAAAACTTTTCATCCGTATAAAGTTTATGTTTTATCATATCCCTGCCTTCAACAGATGCATACAAATCTTCCATAAGGTTATTTACATGCGGGGTATCTTCTTCCGTATTTACGACATCTTTCGCCCAGAGCCTTATAGGACGGTTATCATGAGTGCCTGTCATTGCCCATGAATTTTCTGTAATATTTTTACACCTGTACGGGTGTTTCTCATCTGTTGCAACAACAAATTGAACAAGTTTCATGCCCGACAGTTTGTATTTTTTCATTACTTCAGAAACAGGATAAGTAAGCGTACCTAAATCTTCCGCCACTATTGCACTTTTATCAAGCCCTGATTCTTTTGCGCTTTGAATGACAATTTTTTCAATCATGGCGCCGTAGCGTTTAATTTGAGAGTCGCTTAAAGTTGTTATCCACTTTTCTTCATCAGGTTTTGCTTTTGGATTTGTATCTTCGGCTGATGCTATTGAATATTTTGCAAGTTCAGGGTGTTCGGGCGAAGAATACAGCCTGCCCGCGCCTTCTTCAACTTTTGGCAGACAGCCTTTTTTGTATACCCATGGGTCAATAAGCCCTACCGTGTGGTCAATTCTTACGCCCCCCGGGTTTTCTTTAAACATTTTCAGGTATAATTTCTTTAAAAGTTTTCCGGCGCTGCCCAATGAGCCATTTTTATTAAACAATTTTTCAGGGTCAATTACGCTGAAATCCCACGCTTGGCCGTCTTTTGAAAAATAATCGGGCGGACAGCCTAAAGACCAGCCTTCCAAAAATAAAGACTGATATGCCCAACAATCTCTGTCTGAAAAAGCAACCTGACGATCAGCAATCATTTTTAAGCCGAGTTTTTCAGTAAATTCTCTTGTTTGGGCGCTTTGCTTTGCAACAATAAATTGTACAAGTTTGTATTTTTCAATAATATCTTTATACTTTTTTTCAATTTCTTTGATGCGTTTTTTTGCCTTGTTTTTATCGGCTTTATAGAAAAGATTTTTATCAAGTTCATTTTCCCAATTGGGCCAGTAATCGGAATTATTTTCAATTGACAAGGCTTCGTAAAGGGCATCATTATCAAGCCAAAAAGCATTTTCAAGTTTGAAATTTTCATATTCTGTATTAAATTTTTTATTATTGAGTTTTATATAATTTTGATAAATTTCTTCCTGAGCATTCTCGTATGCCGAATTTGCATATCCGTATGCGGCTCTGTTTGAACCTGATTTAGGATTATTTTTTACGATTTTTTCAAACGTTTCAACCGAAAGCAAATTATGCCATTCGTTTTTTGTGAGTGCTTCCAAATCCATAAAAAGAGGATTTTGCGAAAAAACGGTTCCTGTATAGGGAGAAGCATCCCCTTCTTTTGTTTTGCCATTCGGCCCCAATTGAATAACGTTAAACATTCCGCTTAAAAATTCAAACAGCTTTTTTGCACCGCTTGAATTATACGTTCCAAAGCCCGTGTTTTTCCCTGTTTCTGAAGGAAAACTGACACCATGGCAAATTAAAGCAAGGTTCTTTTTGCCAAGAACATTCAGTGCGTTAAGAACAGTTTTTTTATATTTTTTTGTAATTTTTTGAACCTCTTTAGTCTGCATTTTTGTCTCCTTAGTTTTTAGTATGAAAGCCCTCTTTTTTCAAGATATTCTCTTACGGTATTCAGCGAAGATTGCACTATTCTTGTTATTCTGGAACTTGAAAGCCCGACCATTTGCGCAATTTGCTTAACCTGCATATTTCTGTAAAATCTGTATTCAACTATTGTTCTGTCTTTCTGGGGAAGCTTGGCAATTGCTTCTCTGATAACGCGCCCGAGTTCAGTAATTTCGGCATTTTCATCCGGCGTTGCATGGGTATCTTTTATAAAATCAAAGGGCGAATCGTTATCGGATGAAGCACTTGCGATTGAATCAATCGATAAAATCGTTTCATAAATTGCTTCTCTTACTTTTGTAGGCGAAACATCAAGGCTTGATGAATCTTCTGTCTGTGTATTTTCATATTCGTCAGAGTCATCATCTTTTTTGTGTTTCAGCGTATACCACTTATATCTGTTGCGCAGTTCATTTCTGATTGCCCACCTTACGGCAGTTGCAATATAGCTTGAATTATATTTTTCAAGCTGTTCATCGCTTTTGCCTTTAATGAGTGTTTGTATTGCAATAATGCCTATGGAAACAAGTTCTTCGCATTCGACCATGTGCGAAGGAATTCTTCTGTATTCTACCTTTGCTACCTTTTGAATTATATCAATGTAATCTTTTAATTTTGATTGCGCAGTCATACTCGTTTATTTGTCTAAAAATGCCACATTTTAAACTTATTTTACAATTTTTTATCCCTAATTGCAAATTGAACCGCCTATTTGTATTAGTTCATCATTCTGTTTCAGAGTTTTTTTCATAATATTTTTTATCGTATTCTTCTCTTTGTTTTTCCATTTCTTCTATCTGAGCTTTCAATTTTTCTTCTTTTTGTTTTTTGGAGTTGTATACAAAAATCAAAATTTCTGCAACAGCTTTGTATAAATCGGGCGGAATTTGCTTGTTTACATCAACCAGTCTGTATATTGCGCGTGCAACCGGCGGATTTTCAATAACAGGAACATTGTTTTCAACGGCAATTTCTTTTATTTCTTTTGCAAAAAGTTCAGCCCCTTTTGCAACAAGCATAGGTGAGTCCATTGTTTTAGCGTCATATTTAAGGGCGCATGCCACATGGGTCGGATTAGTTACAACAAAATCGGCGTCGGGAACCGAATCTTTCATTGATTTTCTTAAAAGCTGCTGCCTTTTTTGGCGCAGTGCCGCTTTAACGTGCGGATCGCCTTCAGAGTTTTTATATTCATCTTTCACCTCTTTAAAAGACATTTTTTGGTCCTGCATAAATTTCCATTTTGTAACCCCGTAATCCATTGCGGCGATTATCAAAAAAGCAATACCGGCTTTTAAAATAAAATCAACGATTAATTCCCCGAAAGCATGCAATGTTGCAAATTCATTTTCGACAACCGCAAGCCCCAATATACCGGGGAAATGCTCCATATATACAAGCCAGCCTATAAGCCCTAAAATCAATACTTTTGCTATATTCTTAACAAGTTCAAAAAGAGTTTTCGGGTTCATAAGATTTTTAAAATATTTTGTAGGATTTAATTTTTCCGGTTTCGGCATTAAAGGCGTTACCGTAAATAAAGGCCCCACCTGAATTAAATCACCGATAATCGAAATTAAAGAAGCCATACAGACAATCGGAAAGATAATCAAAACTGTGGGAATTATTG
>JAJQDG010000045.1 GCA_021202305.1 Candidatus Gastranaerophilales bacterium | reverse complement strand
TCCGTATTCCATGGAAAAGCTTCAATTTTTGCGCAAATTCAAGAGCATTCTTGTATCTTAAAAAATTTTTTATTACAATCATAAAAAAGGTAAAATTATGAATTCAAATGAATATATTCAAATTGAAAATGAATACGGAGCGCACAACTATAAACCCTTAGACGTTGTAATTGACCATGCAGAAGGTGTCTATGTATATGATGTTGAAGGAAAACGTTATCTTGACTGTTTAAGCGCTTATTCTGCCGTAAATCAGGGACACTGCCACCCTAAAATTATGCAGGCTATGGTAAATCAGGCAAAAAAAGTTACATTAACAAGCAGAGCTTTTAGAAACAACGTTCTTCCGCTTTATTATAAAAAATTGTGCGAAGTTACCGGTTTTGAAATGGTTTTGCCCATGAATACGGGCGCAGAAGCTGTTGAAACCGCAATCAAGACGGCAAGAAAATGGGGTTATCAAAAAAAAGGAGTTGATAAAGCCGAAATAATTGTATGTTCTGGCAATTTTCACGGAAGAACAACAACAATAATAAGCTTTTCAACGGATAAAAGCGCAAAAAACGATTTTGCGCCGTACACGGACGGTTTTAAAATTGCCGAATACGGCGATATAAATTCCATGAAAAAACTGGTAACAAAAAATACGGCGGCTGTTTTAATTGAGCCTATTCAGGGCGAAGCCGGAATAAAAATTCCGCCCGAAGGGTATTTAAAAGATGTCCGCAAATTATGCACCGATAATAATATTCTTATGATATTAGATGAAATCCAAACAGGTTTTTCAAGAACGGGCAAACTTTTTGCTTTTGAACATGAAAATATACGTCCCGATATGGTAACGGTCGGAAAAGCGCTTTCTGGCGGTTTTTACCCTATTTCTGCCGTCTTATCCTCAAAGGAAATTTTAGGATTATTTAAACCGGGCGAACATGGTTCCACTTTTGGCGGCAGCCCTCTTGCTGCCGCAATTGCAATGGCTGCATTAGATGTAATAATTGATGAAAATCTTGCCGAAAATTCAAAAATTCTTGGCGAATATTTTCTCTCGCGCCTTAAAACAATAAAAAATCCTAAAATTAAGGAAATAAGGGGCAGGGGCTTATTTATTGCAATAGAAATGACAATTCCTGCAAGAAAATATTGCGAAGCCCTGTGCAAGGATTATGGAATTTTAGTAAAAGAAACCCATGAAGGCACAATCCGTATTGCTCCGCCTCTGGTTATTACAAAAGAACAGCTGGATGAAGCATTTGAAGGGTTTAAGGCTGTTTTTGAGGAAGATTAATGTCCGCAGATGATATCATAAATAATGCAGAAAAAGAATTATCGCACCAATTTGCCAGAATTGATGAAATAGCAGAATATAACACAAAAAAAGTTTTGGACGCTTTTTATAAAAATAAAATCGGCGAGGAACATTTTTACACCGTAACCGGCTACGGTCATGATGATTTGGGCAGAGAAGCCCTTGATTGTGTTTTCGCGGATGCATTCAATACGGAAGCCGCAATTGTCCGCCCGCATTTTGTTTCAGGTACACATACGTTATCATGTGTATTATTCGGGCTTTTGCACTTTGGTGATCATTTATTGTCTGTTGCGGGAGCGCCCTATGATACATTAGAAGAAATAATAGGAAAACGCAAAAATGACCCGTATCATGAAACTTCTCTTATGGGGCATGGGGTTGAATACAGCGAGGTTCCTCTAAAAAACGATTTTGAAGTCGATTTTGATAAAATTCCGGACTACGTTAAACAGAATACAAAAATGATTTTAATTCAAAAATCGCGCGGATATTCCCTTAGAAAATCGCTTTCGATTGATGATATTAAAAAAATTGTAAAAATTGCAAAAAATATTAATCCTGAAATAATTTGTTTTGTTGATAACTGTTACGGCGAGTTTACCGATAAAATAGAGCCGATTGAGGCAGGCGCCGATATTATGGCAGGCAGTCTTATTAAAAATCCGGGCGGCGGAATTGTTGAAGCAGGCGGTTATATTGCGGGCAAAAAGCGCCTTGTCGAACTTTGCGCAAGAAGGCTGACATCCCCCGGTATCGGGCGCGAAGGCGGCGCTATGTTTAATACAACACGCGTTATTTTACAGGGGTTTTTTATGGCACCTTCTATTGTTGCAGGTGCTTTAAAGGGCGCCGTTTTAGCGGCAAAAGTTTTTGAAAATGCAGGCTTTGAAACCCATCCGCATTCAAATGAAAACAGGGTGGATTTAATTCAGACAATTAAATTTAAAAATTCATCGGAACAAGAAAAATTTTGCAAAGTTCTGCAAAGGTTTTCGCCCGTTGAAAGCTACTTAACGCCGATACCTGACACTGTCCCGGGGTATGATTGCAAACTTATTATGGCAGGCGGAAGCTTTATTGAAGGGTCAACAATTGAGCTTTCTGCCGATGGGCCATGCCGCTTTCCGTACGCAATTTATATGCAGGGCGGATTAAGTTATTATCATGTAAAAATAGCCCTAAAGGGGATTTTGCAGGAAATAACTCCTGAAATATTATAAATTAACGTCCCTCATCATATCTTTTAAAGCTTTAATTGTGCCTTCCATTGTAACATGCTCAGATGCTTTTTGCTGCAAGAAACCGTTAATTTGGGGCATGAGCTGAATTGCAACATCAAGCTTGGGGTTTGAACCCGATTGATACATACCGACATCTATCAAATCCTTATTTTCCCGATACAAAGCCATTAAATGGCGCATTTTTGCGGCAGCCTCCTGATGTTCTTTATCCGTAATAGTTGTAAACAGCCTTGAAATAGAGCCAAGAACATCAATTGCGGGGTAATGGTTCATTTCGGCAACTTTTCTTGAAAGAAAAATGTGTCCGTCAACAATACCCCTTACAATATCTACAATCGGATCGGTTATATCATCACCTTCCATAAGAACGGTATAAAGCGCCGTAATAGAACCGCGTTCGGAATTTCCGGTGCGCTCAAGCGCCCGTTGTAGCCATGAAAAAATTGAAGGCGGATATCCTTTCATAGTGGGAGGTTCACCTGTTGCAAGACCAACCTCACGCCCCGCCATGGCACATCTTGTTATGGTATCTGTCATTAAAAAAACTTTTTTGCCCTTATCTCTGAAATATTCGCAAACAGAAGTAGCGGCAAGAAGGCATTTCATCCTGATTAAAGGCGGCTGGTCGCCAGTGGCGCAAACAATTACCGATTTTTTCATGCCTTCTTCGCCGAGAGAATCAACCATAAATTCCTTAACTTCTCTGCCGCGTTCACCGATTAAAGCAACAACATTTACATCTGCCTCCGAGTTTCTTGCTATCATGCCGAGAGTTGTACTTTTGCCGACACCGGAACCTGCAAAAAGCCCCATTCTCTGACCGCCGCCAAGAGTCAACAGTCCGTCAATTGCACGTATACCTGTAAAAATAGAGTTTTTAATAATGGGTCTGTGAAAAGCATCCGGAACAGACCCGTTTATATTAACGTATTCGGCGTTAGAAATATCCAAAGGGCGGCTATCCATAGGCTCACCCAGAGGGTTTATAAGGCGCCCCAGAAGAAAATCCCCGACAGGAAGCATAATAGGCCCGCCCGTTGTTTCAACAAGACTGCCCTGACCAATTCCGGCGCCGTCATACAAAAGCAAAAGCTGGGCAACATCACCCTTAAACGCGGCAACCTCAGCCGCCTTTTTTTCACCCGTGTAAGTTTGAATATAACATAAATCCCCGATTTTAAGCCCGGGAAGCTGAACATCAACAGTTAAACCTACAAGTTTTGACACAACGCCTTTATATTTATATAAAGGCAAATTTTCAAGAACATCAAGAGCCTTTGTTTTTGCTTTATGAATTTTTAGCTCAATTTCTTCATCCATAGTTTAATTATAGTTATTGAAGCCCATTTTGTACATAGAAATATTTATGCCCCTCATTAATTGCAGCAACAAGCATTTTTGAAAAGCGTTTTGCAGCCTTATAATAAGAAAGATGTGCTAAAATAAAAGTTCTGCCTGACGATTTATCTGACTTGTCATAAATAAAACCGCCCCCTTTTGAAATTTGAATATTTCCATATTTGCTGACTTCATCTATTGTAACATTTTTTGAACTCGGAAAACCTAAAGGGTCATCCGAAAAATTAACGGTAAGCCAGAAGATATTATTTTCAACGAGATATTTATACGAATACGCCATCAAATCGCTCATTTCATATCCTTCTTGAAATAATTCGCTGTAAAAAAGCGCAAAAGGGCTTGCATGATTTATTGCGCCGATTACCGCATTATTCGGCGCACAATATTTTTCTGTATAATTATTTAACTTTGATGCTTTTTCTTTAAATCTGTTAAAATCATCCTCTAAAATAAAATTTCCTGTAAGATCATAAGTTACAAGCTCTGATTTAAAAACAGCATCCGCGCAGGTTTCTTTAATATTTTGTTCAATTAAATGTTTTCTGAAAATATCATCAACCTCAACCCTGTCATTTTTAAGTATGAGAGAAATTACGGGCATTTTTGTAAAAAGATATTCATGCACTATAAATGTGCCTGCACTGTAGCCTGTAAGAACAACTTTATTTCCTTTTTTATATTCATCCCAGACAACTTTATTCAATTTCTCTAAAATAGGGCGCATATTCTGATATTTTGAAACCCAGATGGCGTCATGCAGGCAAAGCGCAATAAATTCTCTTACATATCGGGCGGGTTTTGGACTTATAGCCTTCATAAAATCAAAATCTTCCTTTATGCTTTCTATTCCGGCTTTGCTCATATCGCCCCAATAAAATGGAATTGGTTCAGGATTTATTGTGCCTGTATAAGAAAAAGCAAGTTCATCATTTGAAAAGCGCTTCATAACTTGTTTATGCAGCTTGTAAACACCTTTTACAAAATCTTCTCTGCTTTTTTCCGTGTTCGTATTTGAACCGTTCAGATATATGAAAGTTGTATCGGCACCGGCAGCTAATGTACAAAACATAAATACAAAAAGAACAAAAAATAAAGCTCTCAAAACTATTCTTCTCCTAAAAAATAAGCTTTACGCGGGCAAATTTTGTTACCTGCCAGACTCATGACAGGTGGGTGAGCGCCTCAGCAAATCCGTTTCCTTTAATAAACAAGACATTCTTGCCAAGGTATACTTCAATTGCTTTTAATAAAGAGCAACTCTCCCTTTTTATTAAAATGTAGGAACAAAATTGCAACCCGCATAAAGCAATAATATTGTAACATTGTTTTCGCGTTTAGCCAAGTAAAAAGGAGTATGAAAAAATTCTTTTCCTGCGCTTAAAAAAGTAATTTACCCCAAAAGGCGCTTCAATTCTTTTTTGCATTTAAGCTTCATTAATTTATTTGTTCTTTTTTTAATTAGAATATCAGGCGTATCATCAGGCATGACGGTTTTAAAAAAAGTTTGATTCATGGCATCAAACCTGCGCAGTTTTTCAAGCGCATTATTCAAGCTTGCCTCTTTTGCGCGCCTGATCATAAATTCAAATTCAGCTTTTTCTACCAGTCCGTAAAACTCCATACCCTGTAGTATGTTTTTTTTGGAAAAACATGTCAAGCAAAGTAATTATATGTTACATTCTATTAAATCCAGAATTTTTTCTTTATAAAAAGGCTTGTTTGAGCTGAAGGGCAGACATAAGACATTATTCAGCGACATTGTTTCTTTAATTTTTTCTTGAATTTCACCCTGCCGCGCAAGGTCGCACTTGGTCAAAATATTAACAAAGGGAATTTTATTAAATTTCAGCCATTCAGCCATTAAAATATCATTTTCAAGAGCACCATGCCTTGAATCAACAAATTGTATGCAAAGAACAAGGTTTTTTCTTTTTAAAAGATATCCTTCAAGGGATTTTTGCCAGCTGTTTTGCACAGATTTTGAAACCTTTGCATACCCGTACCCCGGGAGGTCTGCAATAATGAAATTTTTTTTATCGGTTACAATTTCAAAATGGTTAATAAGGCGCGTTTTGCCCGGAGTATTTGAAGTTTTTGCAAGTTTTGAATTGTTGCACAATACGTTTATAAAAGTTGATTTTCCCGCATTTGAGCGCCCTAAAAGGGCAAATTCGGCTTCATTAAATATTGGTGCCGATTTGAGGTCTGGTGAACTTTTTATAAATTTCGCGTTTTTTATTTTCATTAATCAAGTGCCTTAACTCGCTTATTTGGCGCTTGTATACAACAGAAGAAAGCAGATGATAAGCGTTTTTAGAATTAATTACATTAATTTGAATATTTCCATCGTCCGTCGTTTGGACAGAAATTGACCTTTGCGCAACATCAGCTGTTTCTATTCCTGCAATGGTAATTATGGTTTTTTTTAAAATGCAGAGAGGTTCGCGCAAAAAATCTTCAAAAGTTTGCAGAATATTTTTTTTCATAACTTACCTAAATACATTCTATCAAAAAAATTGCTTTTTTTGTATAATTTAAAAATATTATTTAAAAGGAAAAACTATGTATAAAGAAATTACCCCCGGGGGGTTTGGAATTGCAATTGAAACTGATGAAACACCCCTTTATTCTAAACAATCAAAATTTCAAAAAGTAGAAATTTTAAAATCAAAAGGGCTTGGCAATATATTAACATTAGACGGATTAATGATGACAACCGTTGAAGATGAATTTTTCTATCATGAAATGATTGCGCATATACCTTTGTGTTCGCACAAAAACCCTGAAAATGTTCTGGTAATCGGGGGCGGAGACGGCGGCACCGTAAGAGAGGTTTTAAAACATGAATGCGTTAAAAATATTGACCTTTGCGAAATAGATGCTCTTGTAATTGAAGCAAGCAAAGAATTTTTGCCTTCAATTGCAGGAAAATTGGATGACAAACGCGTAAACATTTATGTAGAAGACGCAATTGAATTTATAAAAAATAAGAAAAACCTCTATGATGTTGTATTAATAGATTCAACAGACCCGATGGGCCCCGGGGTGGGACTGTTTACGGAGGAATTTTATACAAATGTAAAAAACAGCCTGAAACCTGATGGCATAGTTACTCCTCAATCTGAATCGCCTTTTGCAAACAAAAAAGAAATGAAAAATATGTACTTGCTTTTGCACAAAGTGTTTAAAACAGTTCTTCCTTATTGCGGGTCTATTCCTACCTATCCTGCGGGCTATTGGAGTTTTGCATTTTGCACGGATTCAAATGATAATACAATTAAAGATATACGGCGCGCCAAAAAAATTGAAAACGGAGCAAAATTGTACAATACAGAGCTTCATAAGGGTGTTTTTGCAGTTCCGAATTTTGTAAGAGAGCTTGCAAAATGACAGACGTTAAAACTAAATATTTACTTGCCCCCTTAAAAGGCGTGATTGATATTCCGCCCGATAAATCAATTTCTCATAGAGCAATTATGCTTGGCTCTTTGACTAAAGGAAAAATCAGAATTAATAATTTTTCTGCATGTGCGGATTGCATTTCAACGCTTAATATTTTTAAAAATTTAGGCGTGGAAGCAAAATACATTGATGAAAAAAATATAATCTTAAATTCCGCCAAAGGTTTTTTTCCGCCGCCTGTACCTCTTAATTGCGGCAACTCAGGCACTTCCATGCGCCTTTTAACAGGTTTATTTTCGGGGCAAAATTTTAATACGGAACTTTTTGGCGACGAAAGTCTTTCAAAGCGCCCTATGATGCGAATTATTGAGCCATTAAGCCAAATGGGGGCTAAAATTTCTTCAAATGAAGGCAAATCGCCGTTAAAAATAACGGGTTCAAAACTATCTGGAATAAATTACACAACAAAAATCCCATCTGCACAGGTAAAATCTTCTTTGCTTCTGGCGGGGCTTTATGCTGAAGGCGAAACCGTAATTAACGAAACCTTTTTATCAAGAAATCATACTGAGCTTATGCTTAAATATTTTGAAGCGGATATTGAAACAGGGAAAAATAATGCAGGTTTTTACTCAAAAATAAAAAAATCTGCATTTAAACCAAAAGATATATACGTTTCGGGCGATATCTCATCGGCTGCGTTTTTTATGACTGCTGCAGCTATCGTAAAAGACAGCGATATTATTATCAAAGATGTAGGTTTGAACCCTACAAGAACAGGTATTTTAGATGTCATGCTTGAAATGGGTGCAAATATTCAAATTCTGGATGAAAGAGTTAAAAACGGCGAAAAAATAGGCGATATAAGGGTTTTATATTCTCCCGATTTAAAGGGAATTAATATCGAAGGCGAAATTATTCCCCGTTTAATTGATGAAATACCGGTTATTTGCGTGTTAGCTTCACATGCAAAAGGAACAACAGTTATCAAAAACGCAGGCGACCTTAAAAATAAAGAATCGGATAGAATTACAAGAACCGCGCTCGGGCTATCTAAAATGGGGGCGGATATTACCCCGCTTGATGACGGTTTTATTATAAACGGATTTAAAAAACATTTTAATATTAAGCCTATTGAGCTTGAAACTTTTCATGACCACAGGCTTGCAATGAGTTTTTATGTTATGGGGCTTACTTTAAATAGTGAATTTTTAATAAAAGATTTTGAATGGTTAAATACATCCTTTCCTGAATTTCTGAGATTATTTGCAAAGATCGGGGT